>JBHEQW010000084.1:0-5731 GCA_046530935.1 Arsenophonus sp. | reverse complement strand
TTTATTTCTTGACCGATGGCATATACAGTTATTTGGGCAATATGATTACCTTTGCCTACTGGTCATTATCGGCATCACTGGTGCATTTACGTAAGGAGTTAGTTAAAATCAAAGATTCTTATCGAAAGTCAGAAGTGGAACTTAGCCAAACCTTCTTAATCTTATGAGAGCAACCTGGCTTAAGAGCATCTCCTATAGAGGCTTGCTACAAAAAAAGGTATGCCATTTGTTTTTAAATACAATGGCAAAGATATTCTCGTAAATGCAGCAGAACGATGTTAGGTATATAAAACAGGTAATGTCTTGCATTTACTCATCAAAGTCATGCAACTGAAAGTTAAGGCTTGGCTTAAGCTTTGCGCTGAAGAAGAGGTTTGTTAGCAGAAAAGCGTGATGCCGATAAATAAAATCCTTGATATTTTATTACCAAGATTTTCAGAGAAATGCCAATAGCAGAATCGCTAAAAAACCTGAAAGTCGGAGAAAGATCAAGAAAAACTACTGATATTCTACAACTTTTTCTTTCAGCAAACTTGGCATCAATAAAAACAACAAATTCGATTGAATCGGCTTTTGCAATAACAGTAACTATACGAAAAGGTAACGCTGGAAGAACTGTGGCGCAAGAAAAAACAACCATTTCATAATATTTAAGCTGCTACATTCTGCTCAGAATGGCTAAAATCAGATAAGGGAAGTTATGACCATGCATGCTGACCAGTAGTTCTAAACAACTTACAATTTAAGGATGGAACATATTCATGAAGGCATTAGAGTTGAAAGAGGATAGCCCACAATCTATAGCACCTTGACAGTCATACACAAAATTTGCTAATAACTCGTTTAAAAGCTACTGGCAACCCTGCTTATCTGCATGTATATGTGAAATTTTCTTCTAAAATGCTAAATGAAATTTCATAATATTATTTATTCGTATCTTATAGATCGCGCAATTTGATGGATTTTTATCCGTTTTTACAAGACTAAGACTAGTGGCTAATTCTCTAATTACTCTGCTTACATGATCTTAATGAGCATTGTCCATCATGGGTATCAATCTAATATTTATAAGAGAAATACAAGAAAATTTACAGATCGACTTTTTGATTTGCGAAAACGTTCAAGCAGCGGAAGAAAACAGGAATTCAAGTGTTTGTGTACATAGGTTTGGTATATAACACAGACTTCTTAACTGGAGCCAATGAGTTATGCTTATTAATTTTATATTTAAATTACTTTAAAATGTTAATAAAATATAAAACTAACTTAGTGTGATAATACATTATTTATTTTTTATTAAATTTAATTATAAAAATACAAGAATGTTTTTTATAAGCTATTTATTTAATTAAATAATACCTGTTACCAATTAGAAATCAAGAAATAGTGAGGATAATATAATCCCATAATCTACTTAAAAATCCACCACGCTCTATCTCTTGTTTCACTACCAGTGGACGTTTATCAATCAACCTGTCCTTTAAAAAAAAATTAATAGTCCCTACTACCTGATTTTTGCTTAATGGTGCTTTGAGATAATTTGAATTTAGGGTATAGGTCGCTTTTAAGTCTTGTTCTATTCCTTTCAATATTGTTATCGCTGCATCTTTTTCAGTTCCTAATAAAACCGTGGACTGATTACCATACCATACCCTTTCAGTAGTAAATGGCCTATCTGCCGTTATAGGAACAACCGTGGTATAAAAACGAAATCCCCAATTTAGCAGCTTTTCGCTTTCGGTAAACCGAATGCGATCACTAGATGCGCCAAACACAACAGCAATCAATCGCATCGCACCATTTGTTGCCGATGTAATAAGATTATACCCAGCCCCACTTGTATGCCCTGTTTTAACCCCATCCACATGCAAACTTTTGCTCCACAATAAACGATGGCGATTAAATTGCTTGATTTTATTATAAGTAAACACTTTTTCGCCGTGTAATAGATACTCATCAGGTACATCTCTAATTAATGCCTGTGCTAATATCGCCATATCGTGAGCAGTGCTAAATTGACCTTCTGAATCTAACCCATGTACGGTTTTAAAATGAGTATTTTTTAATCCTAGTGAAGTAACATACTGGTTCATAAGATCAACAAAAACAGTTTGACTACCAGCGATGTAATCAGCCAATGCAATACAAGCATCATTACCAGATTGAATGACAATACCACGATTTAAATCCAGCACAGAAACCTTATCGCCTGGCTTTAAAAACATTAAAGAAGAGCCTCGCAAAACAGGATTACCAGTTGCCCAGGCATCTTCTCTAACAGTGACAAGATCATTAACGTTAATTTTGCGTGCTTTAATCGCTTGGCCAACTACATAACTTGTCATAAGTTTTGTTAAACTAGCTGGATCTAAATGTTTATCTGGATTATCAGCTGTTAAAACTTTACCGCTATGGTAATCCATCAGCACATAAGCTTTTACATCAATCTGCAGTGGTGTAACCTGCAATTCATCTCCATAAACGTTTATGAAGGATACAAAAATAAATAATAGGCTTAATCCACAAATCAAACGATTAATTTTTTTCATCAAGCTCTTTTCCATTATCGGATCTCCAGGGCTTTCTGATTAAAATGTATTAAGTATGCTAGTATAAAGAGCTCATACTGATTAAAATCATCTAAAAAGCATAAAGAATATAACTTTATTGATCTACCACTAGTTATTAGCAAATCTGCTATATGGCGGTTAAAGCTATGTTTCACTATCATGTTTCATAAATCTATTATCCATCCTTAAATTGAACGTTTTTAGCACAAGGCGTAAGAAGCTTTAATCACTGTAGTGATGTTTTAGCTTTTCTGATAAAATGCAATTAGCTTAAATGCTATTGAAAAGTATATTTGTGAACCACAGTTCTTCCATCGTATGATTCGTTCTTCTTGGTTTGACACAAACTGTTCTGACTGAAAGTCGTAGAATACCAGCAGTTATTATCAATCTTTTTCTACCATTTTTATCGTTATATGATACTTTCACTTAAAACCTTACTAATAAAACATAAAGGGCATTATTAATGGAATTGTATAGCATATATCTGCCAGCTAGATCTACAGTAGCTCAGCTTTAACTTTTGTTTGCTTGCCTTTGGCAAGCTGGTGAGAACACAGCACATTAACTGTTTTGTATATCTCTAACATAGTTGTTCTGCGTGTCCGTGAATATTTTTGCCATTGGATTTTAAAAATTAATGGCGGAAACGCCAGAAGCAAGTCTAAAAGATACGATTAAGTAACGCGCTTGCAAGCCATTGAGCGATTCAGCTAAGTTCGCTTCTGATTATTAATAACCAGCTTCAAGCACAACAAGCTCCTTACGTCCATCATCAGTGACGCTGATAATAACCAGTATGTTAAATGTAATCATCTTACTTGACATGACTGTGTATATGTCATCAGCCAAGAAATAAATGTAGTGCATATTACTTAAATTAAAGTAGAGTAAGTGCACCATTTGCTTTGGTTTTTCAAACTATTGCTATTTCAGTCTGCTGATGTGTATTGGCAGAGTTAGAGTACAGATGATTTTTTATCGAGCACCCCCATCCAGGATATTGTGAAAATCATCAATGGATATGCCTACAATGTATTAGCCATAATTATACTATACCAGCTTTTCGATTTTTTTACGCTTCAAATAAGACGATAGAGCAACTAGGTATTGAAGGATATTCCGTTGCTGCTTGTGATCCCATGTAATCTTAAGCACTTTAATTTTAACATCGCCAAATAGCAGTCTATATTGTTTTCTGTGGCAAATAACTGTTGCGGACGCTGGATAAAGCGTCTCGGCTACAAAGTTACGTTAAGCATCTTGTTGCAGCATGACTTCAAAGTCAATACATCAACAATGGTTTAGCTATCAGCTACTTAGCACCATTGCAGATGGGTTCATGAAAGGGATTGCAGGTAATATCTAGTTTTGAGAATACATATTGGTAGACTTTTTATGACATTTCATCTCTATGTTGATAAAACCATTTAAAAAATTAATCAGCGTGACACTGGACTAACTCTAAAACTTCATACAGCAGAAATTAGCATAACCAGTAACCAGTTTTTAATAAAAAATATGAATTTATATAGCATATTAAAATTACAGTAGGCTATAAATAATCATAAAGAAATCAGTAGAACAATTTATTTAGCAAACTTATGATTTTTTGTAAAAAATATAGAAAAATTAATAGTAGAACTTATCAAGAGTTAAATATAGGCTTAATTAGCTTAATGGAAACAAGAATTAAAAGTAATATACTTTATTCAAAAAAAAGCAAAAAAGCATCTCTTTTGCCTTATTGATACCTATTTAATTATTGAGTGGAAAAGTAATATTGATATTGGTATGATATCATCACTTTGCCATATACTGGTTGTATCAGGTATTTTTTAAAAATAAAATGCTAAAATTAATTTAGATTACTTCAGTATTAAAAAGCAATATACAGGCGACTTTATAAGATAACACGCAAGCATTGTGCAATCATGTAAACAACTGGCTAAAGTGAATTACTTATCTAATTATAAAATTCGTTACGCTGCTAAAGCAGATAGGTTGATTATTAATCAATAACAGTAATCTAATACCAGAGCAGTAGGAGAAATAGCAATAAATAGAAAATTGGAAGCAGGAAAATTTATAAGTTAAAAAATTACTGGAATATAATCGAGATAAAAAATAAAAAGTAATATTTATCAGTTCCTAAAAACTGAGATGCAAAACATCATCTTGTAAAGGAATTTATCACGACGATAAAGTAAAAAAAAGATTAGGTAAGGTTGCATGAATTGTGATAAATGAATTTCTCTGCTTGTGATTTTTATCATTACTCATACTTCCAATATGCTTCATAATATATCACCATAATTGAATTTTTGCATCTTTTTAGATCCTTTCAATGTATTTGCCTTTGTGATTTACGGATTTAGTTACATTATGATGTATTATCATCTCTAATAATCATTTTACGTCACTAAATAACTATACTATTCATTTTTTGTTTTGTTTGGCTCTTGGTGATGGCTTTTGCAAGAATGATGCTATAAACATCAATGCTTAATACTCTATGTATTTTAATTGACTTGTTGTGTTTTTAGTCAAAGAAGAAGAAAAGAGCTATTCTTACTATTAAGCTTCCGCTAACGATGAGTAAGTAAATAAAAGCCCATCTGAGATTTTTCCACTTCATATGACATTTATTAACTCACCATTTTCAGACAGTATAAAGTATTCATGATCTAAAAGTTAGTTTTTCACAAGGAAGGACGGCAAAGCCATATAGTCCTAACGGTAATTGAAGAGAAAAAAATATCGATTGATATTACGACTTATTCGGTTACTAGTAAACACATTGCATTAGCAATTGTTGACGCCAAACAGCGAAGCATAAATGTCTATGTTTGATTTCTGATAAGAAATCAAACAAATAACTAAATAATGCTAACGTAACTTATCTTTGCAATCACTATGTATCGGTAAGACTTAATGATAAATACGCGATTTATTCACGGTAAGTTTATAAATGTGGGTGCTCATTTAATTGAAATATGGATTGTTAACTACACAGATAGTTCTTGATTTCTCAATCCAGAAAATGTGATTAACCTGTGTAACTGCCGAGACATTGCTGAAAAATATACACGAGAATTTTATAGATTATTAAGAGAAGCTACATATACAAACAACCATATTAACCCACGATAGAAATAGGC
>JBHEQW010000083.1:0-13460 GCA_046530935.1 Arsenophonus sp. | reverse complement strand
TCAACTAAATACAATTGCCTTAATTTTGATTTATGATATCACAACAAGAAATATAATAATAATATTGAATATATAATTAGTATTGATATATAATTGAATTTATATATATAAATATTATTATATTTTTAAAATTTAATATAATGATGTCACGTAATAATTTATGTTGATTTAATTAAATTATTTAATTAGTTTATATCCATACTGTTATAGATTAACAGATTATGAATATAAATTTTTTAATATTCATATTTATTTTTCTTGATATTGCTATGCGTTAATTATGATATTGACCTATTATCTATAATTAATAGTCTATCAGTAGACTTTTCAAGAATTCTTAATGAATTAGTATGTATTTTACACATAACTTAACTGTTAACTTTTAATTGTAAGTTTATTAACTAATTATTATTGCTCAGTTATTAGCCAAAGATTTAATCTGAAATATTTAATAGATAAATTGTACAGAAGAAATAATTAATTTTATTCTTTCTTTATAAAAGAAAATATGATTTCTAAAGACTATAGACAAGCACAAAACAGCACGTATAATCCATCACCATTATTAGGCCCCTTGGCTCAGTGGTTAGAGCAGGCGACTCATAATCGCTTGGTCGCTGGTTCAAATCCAGCAGGGGCCACAAAATTTTATCTTTATGGTATCTAATAAAAACAACTAATTCTAATATTAGTGGTTTTTATTATTATAAAAATAAAACCACAAATTTTAGCTTGTCTTTGCATGGAATAGATTTATCGATTAGAGGTTAGTAGCTAGTGATAAAAACAATTATCGATAACATCAGTGAAATTAAGACAATCATTTCTGCCCTAAGCCGTCCGGTAACAAATTAATATTGATAAGTAATTAAACTATCAGATATCAAAATTTAATCGATAGTATTTAAGAAATATTATCAAATATTGTGTATGATAGTTAGGCTACATTTCACTCTGATGCTTCGTGAATCTCTTCTCATCCATCCTTAAATTTAATATTTTTTATTGGTGTGATCAAAAAAGCAGGTCAAACCCTATCATCTTGGCTACTTCCAACTTATTCATCGCTTCAAGATATTTTAGCTGAAAAACACTTATCAATAAAATATCAAAAGCTTTATTAGTGGTATCCTGGCTTATCCAGCTGGCTAGCCAGCTGGATATTTTTCCAGAAGCTCAGCTCAGCCTTAACTTTTTGTTGCATCCATTTTGGAATTTAAGCCATAATATTAGCTGTTTTATATACTCAACACAATTAGTTCTGCCTGGCCAGGAATCAAATATTTTTGCTATCACATTCTAAAAACCAATAGAAGAGTTTTTTATAACAAGCCTATGATGAGATACGATTAAGCAACTAGCTAACAGCAGGCCATTAATAAGTTTTGCTAGGTTGGTATCATAAGCTCTCGATAAGCATCTTTTTAGATAGCAACGAACTATCAGTGTCCATACACACTGATGCTAATAATTACACAACTAAAAAGCAAAGGTGATCATCTTGTCTGATAGAAGTTTATATGCCATAGATCAAAAAATAATAAAGATAGCGCAAATGGCTTAAATAATCCAGGCAACATCCAGCCAATGAATATCTATGTGATTTAAGCCATTGCTGTTTTATTATCCTGATGGTATCTCTCATAGAGACCTATTTGTTTTTTTGCCATGAAGCGCGCCACATAGGATCTTTGT
The DNA here is from genome assembly GCA_046530935.1 of Arsenophonus sp. GTDB lineage: Bacteria > Pseudomonadota > Gammaproteobacteria > Enterobacterales > Enterobacteriaceae > Arsenophonus. The sequence goes on along the minus strand of JBHEQW010000083.1, from coordinate 11,765 downwards.
GAAAATCACTTCGGTTAAACTGTTTGCTTTGCAAACAACTTATGCCATAGAGCAACTCTTTGACTCTTTATTACATGCTTCAGATAAGCATTAGTAACTACATGTTGAATATTATTCATTTTCTGCTACTATCTACTATCCTATTTTCACCTTAAGCACTTTAATTTCAACATCGCTTATACTACTTTGTATAGAGTTCATGTGCAAATAACAGTTTATGGACGATGTCATGTGTGCCTTTACAACAAGTCGACAAGGCGGTGTTTATCATGTTATCGCAGCACAAGCTCTTTTCTAGCTCTGCCTCATCACAACAACGGTTGCTATCAGCTTGCCTGCTAGCATTACTGATGAGTTTATGTAAGTGATCTCACAGGTAATATCTGGTGTTGCAGATGCATGTAGGATACACTTTTTCATGGCATATCATGCCTCTATGTTAAAATTATTCAAAAAAATAATTTACCAGGACACACACCATCTATAAAGGCAAATACTCAAAAAAATGAGTATAACTAGTTGTTTAAAGAACATTTAGTTATTGATATTTATAGAGCGTTTTTATTACTTTATGTAATTTTACTGATAAAAACTTTTACTAATGATCTATTGAGTTAATGTTAAGTATCAATAAAAATCCACTTATCTAGATGGTGGTCTTTGCTATGCTAAAGACAAATAAGAGTTTTATTCATCCAGAAAACTACGTAACACTTCTGAACGAGTTGGATGGCGCAGTTTACGTAACGCTTTTGCTTCAATTTGCCGGATCCGCTCACGTGTAACATCAAACTGTTTACCAACTTCTTCTAATGTGTGATCCGTATTCATATCAATACCAAAGCGCATGCGCAGAACTTTTGCCTCACGGATTGTTAATCCAGACAGAACTTCGTGAGTAGCTGATCTTAGACTTTCTGAAGTAGCAGAGTCTAATGGTAGCTCTAGGGTAGTATCTTCAATAAAATCACCAAGGTGTGAATCTTCATCATCACCAATTGGTGTTTCCATAGAAATAGGCTCTTTAGCAATTTTTAGTACTTTACGTATTTTATCCTCAGGCATTAACATGCGTTCTGCCAATTCTTCAGGTGATGGTTCCCTACCCATTTCCTGTAACATTTGACGAGAAATTCGGTTCAATTTGTTAATGGTTTCAATCATGTGCACTGGAATGCGGATAGTGCGTGCTTGATCAGCAATTGAACGTGTGATAGCCTGTCGAATCCACCAAGTTGCATAAGTTGAAAACTTATAGCCACGACGGTATTCAAATTTATCAACTGCTTTCATTAAACCAATGTTGCCTTCTTGGATTAGATCAAGGAATTGAAGACCACGATTAGTATATTTTTTAGCAATAGAGATAACTAATCGTAAGTTAGCTTCAACCATTTCTTTTTTCGCTCGGCGAGCTTTTGCTTCACCAATAGACATGCGACAGTTAATATTTTTTACTTGTTCAATGGTTAAACCTGTCTCTTCTTCAATCTGTTGTAGTTTTTGTAACGATCGTTGTATCTCTTCTTCGACTTCAACTAATTTTTCAGACCATGGTTTATTCATTGTTTTTGCTGGAGCCAACCAATTAGCATTGGTTTCATTACCTGAGAATAAGGTAATGAAGTTTTTTTTCGGCATTTTGCATTGTTCAATACAGAGTTTCATAATGAGGCGCTCTTGAAAGCGAACACGCTCCATCATATCACGCATATTATTCACTAAATAATCAAACTGTTTTGGTACTAAACGAAATTGTTTGAAAATTTCAGACAACTGCTTTATTTCTCCTATTGAATTAGGATGGTTACGGCCACTTTTTTGTATTTCAATGGACGTACGTTTATATTGTTCATGAAGCTCTAAAAATTTCTGGCGAGCTAGTTCTGGGTCGACATTGTTTTCATCACTATCATCACTATCATCGTCTTCGTCTTTATCTTCATCTTCGTTATCATTTATGGCTTCTTCTGGTAATACTGAATCGATATGCGTTGCTGTCGGTGCTAAATCTTCTTCAATGTTTGGATCAACAAATCCGGTAATAATATCAGATAGGCGGATCTCACCTTTTTTAACAGGCTCGTATTGGGCTAATAGATAAGCTATGGCTTTAGGATATTCAGCAAGAGAACACTGAACTTGATTAATACCGTCTTCGATGCGTTTAGCGATATCAATTTCTCCTTCACGGGTCAGCAGTTCTACAGCACCCATTTCACGCATATACATCCGAACAGGATCTGTTGTGCGGCCTATTTCAGTTTCAACACTGGATAATACCTGGGTAGCAGCCTCAACAGCATCATCATCAGTATCAGCAGCAATTTCTGCTAGAATAAGATCGTCAGCATCAGGGGCTTCTTCCATCACTTGAATGCCCATATCATTAATCATTTGGATGATATCTTCGATTTGATCTGAATCGACGATATCTTCTGGAAGATGATCATTAACCTCAGCGTAGGTCAGGTAGCCTTGTTCTTTACCTTTGGCAACTAACAGCTTCAGCTGTGACTGCGGGTTTTGCTCCATAAGACGCTATCCACACTTGATAATTTAAATTGGTGTTAGTCGGTGAAATAAGTCAACCAACAATAAAATTAAAAGGAATTTAATTATTTTATGTACTATCTCCTTCCTTTGTATCATTGCAACTTAACATGTGTTTGCCATATGTTATCAGGTGACTAAGCCAAATATTTTTTACTTTTTTAAGATTACTTTTTTATTCTTGCAAGAGTAATTAAACTAACTTCTTCACGTTCTTCACTGGTTAAACCTTCTGTTCGCTCTTTTACCATTAGAGATGCAAATCTTTTATCAAGCACGGCAATAAATAAATGCCTCAAAGCATCCTTGAACATTTTTTTTGCTATTTCTTCTATCTCTATATCGTTCCAAGTTGCTAGTTTTTCAAGTTGCTTAATAAATTTATTATTACGGTAGTACTCCAATAATTGACCAGTACTCATCCCTGGATGAGATTGACAAAGTTCAACTAAATCTAAAAACAGCGTTAATCCTGGTAACTGTGAGTGCCTAATTGCATCAAGACTAGGAATTAGGTTAATAAAATTTGGATTTTGTACTAATAATGCTATCAATATTCGCATTGTTGTTGGTTTAATTTTTGGCATCTGATAATTTTTTTTTCTAGGTGATCCTTTTTTGATCATGGCAAAAACAAACGAAGTATCAGGAATACCAATAAATTTACCCAATTCTTGTGCTAAGTATAGCTGTAAAGTATCATCAGGCACTTTTTTAATTAAAGGAATAGCAATACGATTGAATTTTGCTTTACCTTCATGACTCCCTAAATCAACTTGTGCAATCAATCTATCAAACAAAAATGTAGACAAAGATTGTGACTTATCAATTCGTTTTTCAAAATTTGTTTTACCTTCTTTACGTATTAGTGAATCAGGATCTTCACCATCAGGTAAAAACATAAATTGTAGTTGGCGGCCATTACTTAAATAGCAAAGTGCTATTTCAAGAGTTCGCCATGCTGCTTCTCGACCTGCTTTATCACCATCATAACAACAAATAACCGTATCTGTTATTCGAAAAAGTAACTGAATATGCTCTGACGTTGTTGATATACCTAATGACGCTACAGCATAATTAATACCAAATTGTGCTAGAGCCACAACATCCATATAACCTTCAACAACTAACAGTTTAGAAAGTGAAAGATTATTTCGTGTTGCTTCATATAAGCCATATAATTGACGGCCTTTATGAAAAATTTCAGTTTCTGGTGAATTAAGATATTTTGGTAATGTGTCATCTAAAACACGCCCACCAAATGCTACGACTCGTCCCCTACGGTCTCGTATTGGAAATATTATGCGTTCACGAAAACGATCGTAAGTGCAACCATTATTATTAATAACTAACATACCAGCAACAACTAACTGTTTATGATTCTCATGACGTTTAACAAAATGTTTGAGTAGGTTATCCCAGCCGATTGGGGCAAATCCAATAGAAAAGCGATAAATAACTTCATCACTTAAGCCACGCTGTATTAAATATTGTTTTGCAGTCTGTGAGACTGACTTATTCAATGAATGTTGATAAAATTGATTAATATCATTCATTAATTGATAAAGATTTTGTCGATGATGCTGCTCTATTTGATTTGAATTATTACCGATTTTATAAGGAATTTCCAGTCCGTGCATGCTAGCCAGTTCTTCAATTGTTTCGATAAAATTAAAGTTGTCATAATTTATTAAAAAATCAATGGCGTTACCATGGGCACCGCAGCCAAAACAGTGATAGAATTGTTTATCTCCATTAACTGTAAATGATGGTGTTTTTTCATTATGGAATGGACAATACGCGTGATGGTTTTTACCTTGCTTTTTTAGCTGCACTTTAGTATCGATAAGATCAACTATATCGGTTTTAGCTAATAAATCATTGATAAATGTACTCGGAATTCGTCTAGCCATAAACTCTTCATTAAATGAATTATAACAAACCTTCTTTCATGTTAAAAAACAAGGCCTTATTCTATTGACTGCTATAGAATTGTTTAGATTGTTGAACTACATAATTAGTATAAACGAGTACGACGTGCGTTCTCGCGAATCAATTTTTTAGCGTGTCGCTTTACTGCTGATGCTTTTTCACGTTTACGTACAGTTGTTGGTTTCTCATAGAACTCACGACGGCGCACTTCAGCTAGTATTCCTGCTTTTTCGCAAGAACGCTTAAAACGACGTACTGCTACTTCAAATGGCTCGTTTTCACGTACTTTAATTACCGGCATATATCTTTCACCTCAAAAAAAAATCGGTTTTTGCTTCGATAGCAATATCATAACCAGCTATCTTTAAAAAGTTTTAAACCATTACTTCAATATATAAAGTTTTGTAAAGTGTTGTATAAAAACGGGATGCATAAATTTATCCAATCCAATATTTTAATGAAAATAATACTATAAATTTTATATTATAATATTTAATTATAATAGATTATATTATATATAATATTAATAATAACTAATCTAAGCCAGATATACAGTTATTTATTTGATGAGAAGTTGCATTCTTATCATAAATGATAAATAACTTGCGTTATTAGTGAAGGTGGTGTGTAATATATGCGTGTTTTAGGTATAGAGACATCTTGTGATGAAACCGGTATCGCAATTTATGATGATCAACTAGGTTTATTAGCCAATCAATTATATAGCCAAGTAAAATTGCATGCCGATTATGGCGGGGTTGTGCCTGAATTAGCTTCTCGAGATCATATTCGTAAAACAATTCCTTTAATTAAAGCAGCACTACAACAAGCAGGTTCAATCGGCAATAATATTGATGCTATTGCTTATACAGCTGGTCCTGGTTTGATAGGCGCTTTATTGGTTGGAGCAACAATCGGTCGTTCATTAGCATTTGCATGGCGAGTACCAGCAATCCCTGTCAATCACATGGAAGGGCATTTACTAGCAACAATGCTGGAAGAAAACAGTCCTGAATTCCCTTTTGTGGCATTATTAGTCTCTGGTGGGCATACTCAATTAATTAATGTAGTTAGGATTGGTCAATATCAGTTATTAGGCGAATCAATTGATGATGCTGCAGGTGAAGCTTTTGATAAGACAGCGAAGTTATTAGGATTGGATTATCCTGGCGGGCCAGCACTCTCATTGATGGCTCAACATGGACAGGCTGGCCGTTTTATATTTCCTCGCCCTATGACAGACCGACCTGGGTTGGATTTTAGTTTTTCAGGATTAAAAACTTTTACTGCTAATACCATTCGTATTAATAACATGGATCAGCAAACCTATGCTGATATTGCTCGGGCATTTGAAGATGCCGTTGTGGATACATTAGTGATCAAATGTAAACGTGCTTTAGAACAAACTAGTTCTAAGCGTTTGGTTATGGCTGGTGGTGTAAGTGCAAATCGTACTTTACAGATACAAATGGCAAAATCGATAACAAAAATTGGCGGCCAGGTTTTTTATACTCGGGATGAATTTTGTACCGATAATGGAGCAATGATAGCGCTGGCTGGGATGATCCGTTTAAAAAATGGCGTAAATAATAGTCTGGATATCACTGTTAAAGCACGTTGGCCACTAACAGATTTGTCACCGTTAGAAACCAACTGTCTATAAATGGACTTAAAGTATAAAAATTAATATAAGTGATTAATCATTTTTATTTTTTTAGTGGCTTAAATAATTTTTATTCGTTTTTTCCTTTTTTTTCATTTTTTGTAATATACGGTTTTTTGCACTCTCCATCATAGACGCTGAATGTTATTTTGATGGCAAAAGAGCATTAAACATAAAAGCATAGCGACCTGGAAGGTAAATTTCTATTTAAACTAGCAAACATAGAACAGAGATCTATATAGAGCAGTAACAACAAGCTCCTAATGATGAACACCAACTGAGTAGCACAGTCAGTGGTCAGGTGGTACATGCAATATGATAACGCTAGATAATCCAAAGCCAATAGCAACAATTAAAACCAAAAGCAGTAGCAACATCTTTTATGCATTTAAAATAAAAGAAATATAGTTTATATGCAATAAACAAGAAGAAATTGCAATAATCCAAGATAAAATATGTGCGTTATTTAAATAACAGTCCACACATATACTGGAATTATTGCTTTTAGCATGTCGCAAATGAAACCGGCTATTAAAGAAACGGCTTTTTTGCCAGCGATGCCGTAATACGCTTTTTGCTCCAGGGTTCTCCTGAACCAAAGCTTTCTTTTGTCAGAAAGATCTATCAAATAGTAAAGATAATCATGCTAAGTGCAATTGCACTCATATCATTAGTCTAAATAAACAAAACCTTTTATTTTAACATAATTAATAATGCGTGTACTATACAATAGTATTATTTGCACCATTTTTCAAAAATATAGCTATATCAAAACATTTTTTTGTAAACCGTATAGTTGTTAGTAAAGCTAATAAACTATGGTTACTAAATTTATTTTTGAGTTCTAATGAATTGGTTTTTAACTTTTTATTTTTTATAAAATATCTAAGCAGAATTGTTTTTATTTTTCTATTATTGTAGCAAGTTTTCTTAAAACATGCATGATCATTTTGCCATTTTACAAAATGATAAAGATAAGCATCTATCTAAAAAGCGATTATGTATTGCAATTAAAAAATGAGAGAAATATAAATGGACATTATATTTATTGAACAGTTATCAGTATTCACAACTGTTGGTGTTTATGATTTTGAAAAAATTATCCAACAAAAACTGTTACTTGATATTGAAATGGGATGGGATAATCAACTCGCAGCTAAAAGTGATAAAGTAGAATATTGTTTAGATTATGCTCATGTTAGCCAAGTGTTAATTAAACACATAAAAACACAAAAATTTGCATTGATAGAACGGGTTGCAGAAGAGGTTGCTGATATTATTTTAAATCAGTTTAATGGCTGTTGGGTGCGAGTTAAAGTTTGTAAACCAGGTGGGGTGGCGCAAGCAAAACAAGTTGGTGTAATTATAGAGCGGGAAAAATCTATTTAAGTTAGCTTAAATCGGTAAAATAGTTTGTTGTTTCCACCAGTCAGTTAATCTCTGTATACGTTGTCTTCTAAGCTCATTCCTGATCGCTATACCTTTAATCCCTTGTTCGATAATATTTTTGCTTGATACTTGTTGTACTGTCTTAAATGCTTTAATAACAAATTTAGCTTGTAGATAAGTGATTTTCTCTTGTCCTATCCGAGCGCGGGCATCTGCTTCACAGGCGATAACCAGTTGATTAATGCGCTCCGGCTTCCGCCAACTATCTAATTCATTAAATATATGAATCACACTTTCAGGCGTTAATTGATTAATTTGGTGAATTTGTTGATGAAAACGGGCAACTAATTTAGCCAATTCTTTCATCCTATTAGGAATGCGTAATCGATTACACATAGCCTCAATTAGCATAATACCCTTGCTAGTATTATATGGCGATTGTCCAAATGGTGTAATGGCTTTACAAAAGCCACAGCAGAGAGCTGCAAAGCGAGTTTCGATATTATCAGTTAATGATGCAGCTATTTTTAAAATTAAAAGCGCGTGTATTCCAGCATCTGTTACAGGCTCTGATCCTACCGCTGAGGATGGTATAGCAAATAATTGATTAATTTCAGGAAAAAGAATAGCTAGTGCGCCACAATTATATAAGACATAAAAATAAATTTCAGGCGAAGTTGATTGTAGTGCTTTTTCTGTTTCTCCCCACACTCTTTCTACGCTAATTGTATTAAGCTCTTGATTATAAGCCATTTTTCTCATCAATATTACTGTTTCATTAGCAATAGTAAATTTTTGCTTAGTCAACCTAGCTGCAAAACGAGCTACTCTAAGTATTCGTAAAGGATCTTCGGAAAAAGAAGCAGAAACATGGCGTAGTAAGCGATTTTTTATATCTTGTTCACCATGGAACGGATCAATCAGTTGTCCATCTTCAGTTTGCGCTATGGCGTTGATAATCAGATCTCGACGTAACAGGTCCTCTTCTATAGTTACATCAGGTTCGGCATAGTAAGAAAACCCGGTATAGCCTACACCAGTTTTGCGTTCTGTACGGGCCAGAGCATACTCTTCACCTGTTTTTGGATGGAGAAAAACTGGAAAATCCTTACCTACTTGATGGAAACCTAATTTAATTAAATCATCAGGAGTAGCTCCGACCACTAACCAGTCACGATCAGAAATAGGCAATCCTAATAGTTGATCTCTTACCGCACCACCAACAAGATAAATCTGCATTGTATTTCCTTTAATTCATACAGCGTTCATTACGTTTTTTGCGTTGTATGATAATACACGGTAATAATAAATTTAAAATTAAACCTGCATATCATATGTCTAGCGCCATACATAAACCACTGCAGACTAAACTCATAGTAATTATTACCAAAATTTATTTACGCAAATTATATTTAATTCTAAGCGAATTAAACTTATTTTTCAGTTTTTTATTTTCTATTGTTAGATTAGCGATAGTTTGATCACTCGCTGCCACTTTTGCTTTGTATTTTACTGATTTGATTATTACAGTTACTATCAATATTAGTTAATTTTTACGTAATTCTTGATTGTCTTTTTAAAGTAAAAAGAATACATAGTTTTATAGTTGGTGTTTTAGTGAGCTAATTTTTTAAAAACTATGCGACTCCTCCATTTTTAATCATGAATTTTGACATAACATCAGCCTGGATTATTAAGATCGGTGCTTAATAAATTGAATTTGATCACCACTTTTTAGGCTGCCAAACAATGCAATAATTGCTGATAAGATCAGCTATCTCCTCCAGGTAAATAAAAGTAGAGAATTCATAAGAATTATATATAAAGCATTACTTGCGCTTGACTCAACACATTAAAATGTTCAAGCATATGAATACTAAATAAATAAATGAAATTTTTTATTGTATTCAAGTATCTTCAAATTATGAAAAAAGTGTTATTAGCTAATACTATGTGTTAAATACATTAATGCAAATATAAAAAGATAAAAAATAATAATTTTAAATTAATTTGCTCTTATTTAATAAAAGTTTATTTTTATTAGTGTTCACTCGTTTAAACACCTTTAATTAATATTAAAATTCTTTGTCTTTAAAGAAGATTTACTTTTGCTATAAGGTATATATATCATACTTTAGCTACTGTTTCTAGCTTGTTTATGTTAAAGTTAGAGCTCCCTCTCTTTCTTCTATCGTTAGTAAAAAAATTATCTGGTTTTTTAATTAACCAACATAAGTGAATAGAAACAATAAAAATAGTAAGATTTTTTCTTTTTAAGAAAAAATATCAAAAAATCTAAAGTAGAAATATACGTCATCTATAGATTTAATTAAAATTAGCTATTTATCTAAAAGATATTAAACGGATCCAAGATTCGTGAAAAACAATATCTTTTTCCTATATTCATTATCTCCTTAGATAAACTATTAAATGTTTATTTTTAAACAAGTAATGCTTATTTCTAGTTTATTAGATTTCGGAGATGGGGCGCCAATCTACTGATTGATTTCGTAAATGATTTTAAGAAAAAATAGATCATCATATGCCATGAAAAATTTATCCTAGAGGCATCAAAAAAACAAGATATTACCTATGATCCATTGCATAAACTTATAAATAATGCTTCCAGATAGCTGATAAGATACCGCCGTTGAGGCTTACCTATAAGCTATGCTGCGACAAAATTCTTAACTATTATTTAACCATAGCGAAGAATAGAGACATGTATTGGCGATGTTGAGATAAAATCACTTAATATATCATGGAGGATCGCAGCATAAACTCGTAATATGCTTCAATAGCTAGTTACTATCACCTTACTCTGAATCCTGAAAAAACGTTGAAGATTTGTTGCCATGCCTGTATACATTGCTGGCTATCACATTTTTCACATTAGCTAATTTTTATGAAACTCCTTGTAGCGCTTTTCTGTGAAAAAACAGATTATTCTACATCAATATTACTACAACCAGACTAAAATAGGAATGCCTTGGCCTTCAAAGGTATAGCAATGGTGCCTTAGTGATTTAAACTATATGCGCTACGTTTATTTCTTGGTTAATGATATATACAGTCCTATCAGGCAAGATGAATCGCCTTTTAGGTATGAGTGTCATCATCGGCGTCACACTGACCATTGATATAAAAAGAGCTAATTGCTATATAAAGAAAAGATGCCTATCGAAAGTTAGAAGCGAACTTGGTCTACTTCTTAATACCATGTTAAGAGCAGCATGGGTTAACCGTATCTTCCAGACTTAATACTCGTACACAGTGCCATTGCTTTTTGAAATGCAATAGCAAAATATTTTTAGATACGAGGCACAAACGCTGTTGAATATATAAAACAGTTAATGTACTGCTTTTACTACAAAAAGGCATTCAACAAAAAGTAAAAGCTAAGCTGAGAGAGATGGTGTTGCAAGAGATCTGGGTAGTAAAGAGCCGTAATAACTCTAATAAACTCATTGATATTTTTTGCAAGGTTTTCATCAAAGCATCCTTTCAATGCTTCTATGAAAAAGCTCAAGAAAGATCGAAAAGAAGTGTTGGCATTCTACAACTTCACGTCAGAGCACTAGGCTATCAATAAGAACGACGAATCCAATTAAATTGACTTTTTTGCTATAGTCAGAGGCCAAGAAAACCTGAGCTATAGATACACGAAAGAACTATAAGTTCAAAAAAATCAAACTCTTTGAATTGTATTTCAGCTGATCCAATCTGCTCAGTAAAGCTGTAACCCTGTTAAGGAGATTTAAGCTTCTGTCACTCTGCTGCTGGTAAATAACGTCCAATTTAAGGATAAAGAACTGATTCATCAAATATCAGAGCAGAGCGAAATTTGACAGATATACATCAGATCTTTTAATAACTCACTACCAATCATAGCACTCTCTTTTTATTTATATACTAAAATTGGTTTCCACAGGCTTAAAAAGCCAGGTATTAGATTACTCTTTAATTTTTGGCACCTATTAAATATATTCCATCATCATCTAGTTAATATATAATCGTCTCATTCACTACCATTTATATCATCGTCTTCTTTACAACCTAATATGCCGTCTTTTTTTCATTATTTAACACAGTTACATCGTTATTATTATCTTTAATGTCTAAATTAGATGTCATTGAGTATATTCTCTCTATTTATCGATTAAATTTTAATGGAAACGATATTACATAAAAATTAAAATTTAAGATGATGAAAACATTTTTATAGCTA
>JBHEQW010000082.1:0-11886 GCA_046530935.1 Arsenophonus sp. | reverse complement strand
CCAACTATAGGTATCTGAAAAATCAGATATTATCTGCGATCCTTTGCAGAAACTCATCCATAATAGTTATTTGCCAGAGCAAGAACTATATACAAACTAAAGTTATATTGGCAATGTTGAGATTAAAGTGCCTAAAAGGCAAGAGAGATTGCAGCTGCAATATAATATGCTTCAACAATTCATTTCTACCAACATTTTATCTGAAGCACGCAAAGAGCCTCGAAGAGTTGCCTCAAGCATAGCTATACCTGCAAAGGTATAACATTTTCACAGATGATTTTCATGAAACAATTTTGTGGTTGGTCTTCTAGATAAAAAAGTAATGATTTGAAGCTCAGAGGCAATGGTGCCTGCTTGATTTAAGCGATACACGCCACATATATCTTTTTATATATAGTATACAGACTACTGTAAGACAATATGATTTCATTTGCATTCTACTAACTATTGGAGTCATTAAGGATGGACGTACGGAGAGCTCGTTGCAGTTGAATATGGTTATCAATACTCAGAAGCGAACTTGGCCAAACTTATCAATTACATACTAGTAGATATATTGATTAACCGTATCTTTCAACCTTGCCACTGCCAACTGTGCATTAGTTTTTAGAATGCAATAGTAAAGATATTCCGGGACATGCACAACTAACTCTGTTCTGTACACAAAACAGCTAATATGGTGGCTTTATCTCCAAAATGTCATACAACAGAAAGTTAAGACTGAGCTGCTGAGATCTGGCTAGCAGAAAGGCGTGATACACGCTATAATACAGCTCTTGATAGTTATAAAATTGAAACGCTCTTTCAGTGAATAGCAAAAGCCATCCATTATTATTAAAAGGAAATAGAATCTGTTTAGTGTGTCTAGTTATTGCAAGTGAAAAACTTCATAGGAGTATGTATTCTTTGAGCTAATGCACTAATGTTAGAAACATTAACCATAGATTTAGCTTAACAATCATCATTTTCCAATTTTATGCATTCTTTCTGATAACAATTCTGTGTTGCTTGTTTCCCACAAAATAATGGTTGAAAAGTAGCCATCTGTCGCCATATATAATTCATTTGTACGGATCTTTACGCAGGAATTATTTCAGAAGAAAAGCGAACTCTTTTTTCAAATTTTTTTTGCGAGCCATCATCCACAGCGCCTTATACACCTTTGGTAAATAACTACACCTCCTTTCCAATTCGACAAGAAACCATAATAACGCATCATTTTAATATGCCTAGCTAGAATATGGGTAATAATAATATAGTGCCCAAATATATTTCACGCACTATATCACTGCATTTTTATCTTTTTAGTAAAGTGCAGTTTAATAGTAATATACATGCTGTGTCTTCAGGTAACGCTAACATTGCTTCTTAGTGCGAGCATGCTTAAACCCAGGAAGACAAACCCTTCACTATGATTTATCAGATTATAGCTGTGATACAACAATCGAATAATAGTGACTCGTTAAATTACTTTGACTCTCTTTTTTTGAAGAACGCCTCACATTATAAAACGTTTAATATCTAACCCGACACTGATAATGGAGACATGAACAAAAAAATGTTGATTGACTTGTTGACCATAAGTATGCAAGATGTATAGAAAATATCTTATTATATACCATGTTTTGTCTCAACACTACAGTATATAGTTGGTGCTTGCGACAAAGAGAGAGTTGAGTTAGAAAAGCAAGTTATTGTTGAAAAAGTCCAAAGAAGATTGAGTATTAATGAACCTAATGTGTTGCTAGTTTCGGTTTGGTAAAATATGAACCTGCTATGATCTATCCACTGCTACCTGGCTTTAAAACCGCATAAACTGCAGAATTTTGACTTACAGATTTCTCAAAAAAAGGCGTTGGAACATTTAGAAGAAACAGATGAGTAGTCCTCCAGAAGGAGCACTACCCTCCACACTTCATGGCAAAAGTGCTTCAGGTAAGTATTCACTTATATATAGTATACAGATAGACTTGTCAACGACTTTACACTTTTTCCATGTTTTTTTAAGAAATTTATTCCAGTTTTTATCACTGATGAAAAGCAGTTTAGTTTTGATGGAAGATATCCATCTGCACAACTTATTCTCTAAGTATCTTGCCAGAGAAATATAAATCGTCATCACAGTCTATCAGTATTCGTTAAGCATATTATCCAAGTTATCTTTATATTTCTATCAGTAGGAAAAAGAGACGTTGGATTATACACATAGTTCCAATATATGCGATAAATTTATTGACAAGCATACTTTCTTAGTGATTGCCACTAAATGCAGTTGTATCCAGTGTCATCTGCTTGTCCTTGCAAATTGCTAAAAACTAAGAATAATTATGAAAGATGGATAATACTTTTCTATTTAGAAAAATTATAGACCGAGAGTCTCGTAGTCATTCTTGTATGGCCTATTTTAGTAGGTCATAAAATCACTACATATGTTATAATTCATTTATGCTGTTATCATTAAGTTTTGGACCTAGATCATAAAACGATTTAAATAAACATTGGCGGTGTATACGTACGTAAAGTCGCATGTTGTCTTGCTGATTTTATTCGATTTACTTTCTAGGATATTTATCCCGAACCATACCATTTGCATGAATTCCTTAAAAAATTAACATATCGCATAGTATAAAAAAGTATTCAGATCATTAACATTCAAAAAACAGAGTGTAGCTGCACGACGCTTACACAATAGTGTTCTATATTCATGTTTTGTTACTAAGATTTTTAGCGAATTATCCTGCAGCAATAATGAAACATCTAGAGAAAGATCTAGAAGAACTGCTGATATTCTACGAGTTCTCATCAGTTTACTGAGAGCCAATAAGAAGGACGAATCCGAGATTGAATCTGTTTTTACGACACTGAAGCCACAAAGCCGACGTGCGAAGAAGTATGGTTCAAGAACAAGAAGCCTTTTAATGCTATTGAAGCTGCTTTACTATGAGCAGAAAAGCTGAAGAACCAGTTAATGGATTTTTCCTGGTGTTTTTGACCATAAGGCTAACCAACGTATAATTTAAGGATTGAGAAGAAATTCACAATCATCATAGTTAAACATATATCCTGCCCGTCATAGACCAGATTTGTTAATAATTCTTATTGTTAAGATATAAATAAACTAAGGCATTATAAATAGTTTAATCTTTTAAATTATAAAAATGGAGACATTAATAAGCTGGTGTTCTTAAAACTAAGCGCATAGTAAAAAGTTTTTACCTAATTTATTTAGATGTATCAAGTAGAGTGTATGAGAAGTAATGCTTTTATAATGAGTTGGTATCAAACACTTATATGCAGATTATTATGCGAAACTTGTTTATGATGGTATTGTTGCTAACAATAGTTGATTGTTCGTCTAAAAACGCTATGGTTGATAGCGGTAATTATTATATCGATAAATTTTTTTCATCTATAAGCTAAAATGATGATCGAGTGAAAATTTTAATATTTTATTATACGGCAGTGTAATACCGCTTGCTCATTGCAAATTTTAAATCAAACAAAAAGTAAGTGCTCATTATCTTATTCTAGAATTCTCAAAAATAAAAAATGGAAAATATATCATATTTAACATGTTTTCTGAGAATAAAATAGCATTTCATGCAGGATTAAGTAATTGTAACAGTAGGCTTAATCTTAATGATAGCTCTCTGTTGGTATCGAAATAGTTAATAAATGATTTGCTGAAGATATGCTTGGCAATAAGGTCTGGCATTCTTTTAATGAACAACAAATTTCTGCTATTATTTATTTTATCTAAAAATATCATAAAAAGTTATAAGATAACCCAAGCTAATTTCTTAGCACATAGCGATCTTGATCCATTAAGAAAGTATGATCTAGGTAAACTATTCCAATTGGAACGTTTATGTAAGGGTGGTATTTAAGCGTTGGCAGATGAAATAACTATTAAAAAATATCTGGCATCTAGATCAGCCTATACGCAGGATAGTATATTAATTATCCAAAAATGTTTTCAGAAATATGATTATGATAAAATTCAACACTCAAGTTAACTTGATGAGGAAACACCTAGAACGATTAGTGAATTTTAAGCTTCATTTCCCAGCCAAGCTGGTATTAAGTAGCAATGTGGCGATTCTGAAACAAAAGCAATTACTACTACATTAGTTGTAAGCTATAGAAATCATAGTGCTTAATTATTAACTATCCAAGAAGGTAGTATGGTTTTTTTGAATAATTTAGATTTAACTTTGAACCAATCTTTCATAGACTACAATGAAGTTTTATACTACACAATACTAATTGTTGTGGCAATTCATGATTGTACAGCAAAACATATTGATGCAAAGTGATCTCAAACTATTTACCAGAATTGAAATGATAGCTTTGCAGCCATCATCTTCTATTCGCTCATTAAATCTCTCGACCATACATTTGCTTGAGAATGCCCAGGTTGACTAAATCGGTTTTCTATAGCAACCCTCTGTATACAAACGCTAGAATTCATTTCTTTTATTTATCTGAATGTTTTTGAAAATAAAAAAAGATGTCTATAAATTCTTTGCTATTGTCTCTGATTATAAATGGATAGCCATTGGACATGCTGGCTTAAGATTTTACGTAAGAATGGTCAAGCCATTCATTTGGTGACTTCTTTGATATTTTAAAGACATATAAAAACCTATCTAGACGATGTGGTGCGCGAGATCTATTTTTATGAAAAGATAACGTCATGAAATTTCATTTAGCATTTTTGAAAAATATTTTATATCTACGTGAAAATAACCAATATCGTAGCTTTTAAATGCTTTTTGCTTGATGTTCGTGTATCTTCCTTACTGATTTCATGTAAATTTTCTACTATCCGTGCTTGCGTAAACAGCGATCTAGACAAGATCGAGATACTTACTGGGTTTAGGAATTCTCCACGACTGCCACAGCAAGCAGCAGAGAGTTATGACCATTTCTTGAAACTAATCTTTGATAAAGATGCATGAATTTATAGCATATTAAAATTACAGGAGGTAATAAATAATCATCAAGAAATTAGCGGAACAATTAGTAATAGAACTTATCAATAGTTAAAATAGATTTAGATAGGTTAAAGTTAACAACAATTAAAACCAATATAGTTTATTTAGAAAAAAGCAATGAAGTATTAGCTATCATACCCTATTGATATGGTGTGAATTCTTGATAAAAAGAAAAGTAATATTAATATTGCTATAATAAAAATTAGCTTACATAACTTATTGCATCAGGTATGCACATAAAAAGAAAATGCTAAAAATCAGCCAAGATTACTTCCGTATTTAAAAAGCAATAGAGAATCGACTTTATAATATAACAGGTAAAAGTATTGTGGTAATCATGAGAAGTTTATCATTTGCATTGAAAAACTGTATTTTAAAAATAGTGATGGTGTGGAGTAGACACAATATTGTTGAAAATGTTCAGGTATAACATTAAGCAACTCTAGCTAAAGCGAATAACTTATCCGATTACAGTATTCATTACGATGTAAAAACAAATAGAGTATTTTTTAGTAAACATAAGCCTGATACTAGACTAGCAGAAAAAAAGAAGCAAATAAAAAATTGAAAGCAAAAGATTTATAAGTTAAAAAATCACTAAAAGCTGAGCGATGTGAAAAATGAAAAAATAATACTTATGAGCTTCAAGAAGCTGCAGAACATTATGTGCTAAAAAATTCATCACGACGATAAAGCGGAAGAAAAGATTAGGTAAGGCTAGAGGAATTATAATGAATGGATTTCTATGAGTGTGATTTGCATTACCAATCACACTTATTAATATGACTGCATATCGCAACAGTAACATTCTTTTTGTTTTTTACATGCTTTCAGTTTTTTGTTTTTTAATTGCCGGATTTTCTTGCATTATAATGTATTATTATAATCTTGATAACCATTTTACGTCACATCTGATAAAACTATATTATTCTTTTTTTTGTTTAGCTTTTTATGATGTCTTGCGTGGGTTAGGCGATAATATTAGTCAATGATTAATTACTCTATGCCTTTTCATTGAATGGTTACGTTTTTAGTCAAAGAAGAAGAGAAGAGCGACTCTTACTATTATTAAAGATGCAGTAATGATAAATAAACAAGTAAAAATAATCGCTGCGATTTTTATTTCTTTTTTAACAATTTGCATCACAACTTTCAGCTAGTACTAGCATTCAGGATCTAGAACTCAGTTTCTCACCAAAAAGGATAGAAAATAGATAATTCTGGCTGCAATTAAATATGCTAAAACATAGATTGATATTACAGCTTATTCGCTTACGAAGCAAGCTTATTGCATTAGCCCTTGTTAAGGCTAAATGAAGAGGCCACAATATCCATGTGGTTTCTGATAAAAAACTACATGGCTAAAAGTATAGAGCCGTGACTTATCTAGATAATCACAGCATACAGGTAAAAACTTAATGAGAAATGCGCGATTATGCACAATAAGTTTATGATTGTGGATAGTCATTCAATTAAAACCAGATCGTTTAATTACACGCAGACTGCTGCATTTAGAAATGCAGAAAATGTGATTTACATGTATAACACCACGCAAAGACAGATTCCAAAAAAATATATACAAGAATTTAATCATTTATGTAGCTAAGCATGACAGAGATAAAACCCATATATTAATTCACACTATAGGAAATAAGCCTAACAAATGCTATACTCAAAAAATTTCATTTTTATCGATACGCTAACAGATATATGGAAGAATTATATTGCAGTAAAGATAAAAATATAAATATTTAAAGTAAGCAACGAGGAATATCATCATAAAAATGATAAGGAATGAAATGGACTGGTCGTATTGTTAACAAACCTAGCACACTATGGTATGATAGATGCAGTTATTCTGTTTCTAGAGATATTTATGATCAGAGTACTGTTTTATATTCTGCGATATATTAATTTTTTGAGGAATTCATCCAGACGTCTCGGAATAAATCTCATAGAAATGGTAAATAGTGTATAATTATGAAGAGAAGTGCCAGTGTGTAGAAGTAGTCGCCATTTTTCTATTTAAAATTTAGCAAAAATATTGAAAATTTAAAAAATCTTTATTAACGTCGATGGTTAGGAAGTAAAATTCTAAAAAAAATAAGACGATGCACTCGAATTTTAAATAAAATAGACTAAATTTGTTTGTCTTCTTATGGAGTTATTAGTAAATCAAGTGTAATGACGGTCAGAGTACTTTCATTCTGATACCTCGTGAATATGTTCTCCATATTTAAATTTGACCTTGGTTACCACCAGTGTTGTCACATGTCAAATCAATTATCTGCCTTTAGTTTTTCTGAGCAGACTGGATCAACTTAAAAATACCATTGAAATAATTCGTTTTCTAGAATCACAGTTATTTTAGATCTTTCTTCAGCTTCTTCATAGCTGCAAGCTACTTCTCTGAAAACCTCACAAACAAAAGATTAATAGCTTTATTACAGGCATTGCAGATCTCCTCTGCTAACTAGATCTCTGGTAGTTCAGATTTAACTTTCGTTACATGCCTTTGTGGAGTTAAAAGTTAGAATGTTCTGCTTAATTCGGTTCTAACTTATATATAAGCATCTTCAAGAGCAACTAGCTCACATTACGCACATGTTCTTCACTGAGCCAAATAATGATCAACTGGAAATGGGGCCATATTGCCTTGCAAGATTGCATATGCCATCAGCCAAGAAATAAACATAACGCATATCCATAAATCCAGTAGGCACCATTTCCTCTATGATCTTCAAACTATTGGTCTTTAACTATGCTGATGGTACTTGGTCAATAGTCCTTATATGCTTTTTCATATAGAATAGCTCTGCAGTAAGCTTAGCGAAAATCAGCGATGGAGATGGCCTCAGAGCTCACCCATGGATAGCAACTTTTCTATGCTTTTTAAACGCTTAATATAAGCCTGTAGCAACAAACTACTCAAGTATATTCAGTTGCCGATGCAATCCCAACCCACCCTTTTTTATCTTTGGCACTTTAATCTTAAAACTAATATGTATAGTTATTTGTGGCAAATAACCGTTACTGACTATGGCATAAACATTCGTAGACAAAGGGCAGCATTCAGCATGTTGTAGAAGCATGCCTTGGAGCTTCTCCTAAACGGCGATTGATATCAACTGCCTAGCAACATTACGTATGAGTTCATGTAAAAGATCAGATCTAATATCTCGGGTTTTAGATACTTATATGATAGACTTTTTATGACATATGATTTTAATATTATTGAAATAATTATAAAGCAAATAAATATGATACGCTGCCATCTCCAACCACTAATACACCAAAAATTGGCATAATTTGAAGAGTTTGACAAAAAGAAGCATGCTTGAGTTAATCATAGTATCTTACTGAACCTTGCAGACATTCTAGCAATAAATTTTCAAACAGATGCACAATTGCCATTCATCCAGCCCAGAGAAGCAATAGATCAACAGCACAGGATACTGGTGATGATATTTTTGGCAAAAATCAGTAACAAAGTTGCGCATATCAATAAAAACTTGCTACAACGATTTATTGTTATCCAGCAAAAGGGATCATGTTGTAGAAGGTGCAATGCAGTCTTTAGCGGAAAAGGTTTTTTGGTAAATCCATCTCAGAGTCGTGTCAATGCGAAGTTTAACAGCAAATAAATGTTGAGGTTAGTGAGAATATATTGTTTTTCTCTCGTATTGTGGACACACGTTGAAAACGTATCAACTGTCCATATATCTATATCTAAAGATATATACATAAGTGTTAATCAATAATATATTAAAGGAGGATACTATAGCCTATCGTTCTTTCTATCTTAATACCTAGATTTATCAATCATCTGCTATCTGACCGGTTTACACAAATAGATAATCTATTTAGTCGTTTAACAGGTGCAACCCAGCTTGCTGATATAGATGCCTATAATCTGATGCAAAAAGATAAATATAATTATCAAATGATAGTGAGCATGCCTTGGCTATAATGCAGGATGAACTTGATATTTCAGTGCTTAATAACAAGTTAAGGATTAGCTGTAAATCAAAGATTGAAAAAACTTGATACTGCCGAAGAAAAAGAAGGTATTAAATGGTTGCATCAATGTGTTAGAAAAATGAGTTTTCTTTAAGTTTCAACCTTGAGAATCGGATAACAACCCAGCAGGCGAATCTGGATAAGTGATTATTAACATGCAATTTAACTACGATATTTCTAAACAGAAAAAACACCAGAAGATCGCCATTGGTGTTCAGAATCAATCAGTTGGAGTGCTTGAACACAATGCAAATTAAACCTAGCGCCAATTTTGGGCTCTTTAACTTTCTAACATTAAGAATCTATAATTGTCTTCATCAATTTTACAAATGAAATCCACAGGCAGCGAGTATTTATTCTCCAGTATGGATATAGTGCAATATGTGCTGATTATTGTTATTCCACCTAGTGTTTAATTCCAGTAAGTTTTCGCTGTAGCTTTGATTTTAATCCGATACAGTTCAAAAAATTATTAATCCAAGACGATTAATTCTGTCACCCAACAATGCATCCAACAATTCCTGGATAGAAGTATTTGAAGACTTTAAAATAGCAAATAATACTTTTTCAGGCTAATTAATAGTGTTCTATTGATCGTAATTATCTGCCTCAAGATGCTCAGCTAGCCGGTGATAGCAGCTTTCTAGTGCGAGCATAAGTGTTGTCTAGCAGCGGTTGGCTTATCAGCCAAATCAACAATTGAGGATCAGCCAGCAACCTGACATGGATCCATGTCTATTCTTTGCAGAAAAACATTGCAGTCTTGCATAATCTTATTCGCGGTTAAACAACGCTATTTTCGTCATACTTATCCATATATCCATGCTATGAACGTAGCACAGCATGTCCTGAGAGGTGCAACTACGATGCTTCTTGGAAGTTCATGATATTTGAGTATTGTTTTATATTTTACGATATGTTAATTTTTTTAGGAATCCATCCAGATGACTAGGAATAAATCTCATGGAAAGTATAACCTTGATAAATCAAAAATACAAAATATGACTTCATGTATTATATAGCATGTTTATCTGAAGAGCTTTATGATCTCCAACCAGAAATAAATAATGATGGAGTAACTTATTTTTTTCAAAACAGCAAAATAGACCATACAACAATGCCTCATTGGCTCTGTCTATAATTTTTTGACATACAAAGCACTATAATAACACTCTATTCACGATTATTCAGGATTTTCAGGAAATCCAGCAAGGCTTAAAATCCCAATGATGAATGATGTTAGATACAATTATATTGAGCAGGGAATGATTAAAAGTATGCTTGCCGATAGAGATTCATCATATATATGGAACTAGCTATAATACAACTTTTACCATGATAAATATAAAAACAACTTGTCTGATAGACATGACGAATACAGGCAGGATATGATGAGGTTTTCTATTTCTCTGAAAAGATATCCAGATGGCAATTTACCAAAATGTATTATATCCAACCACAATAACTAAACTGCTTTTCACAATTGAATTGATGACGGTTGGAATAATTTTCTTGAAAAGCATTTTGAAAATATCAACTCATGGACACGTCCATCTATATAAGCTAATGCTTGCAGGCGGCACATGTTCTATGTGACATTTAGTAGTATTTTTATCCAAGCGCTACTATTCAGGCCTCTCCTGAATATTCCGCCCAATTTTTAGAAAAGTTGTAAGTCAAAAACCTGCAGTTCATACAGTTTTAAAACCACGAAGCAGTAGTTAGCATAACGTGTTCATATTTTATCCAACTGCAACTGGCAATACATTAGTTTTACTATAATCACATCTTCTTTAGCTTTTTTTAACAATAACCAGCCAAAACTTAACGTTATGTTTCTCGTAAACAGCCAAGCTCTATACTGTACTTGGCACGTAAAACAAGATATAAAAATTGGTACCTTCTGTATCTTGCATACATATTTGGTCGAGAATTCAATTAATATCTTCTTGTTCATATCTCAGTCACACTTTGGGCTTTAGATATTAAACATGCTGTTATGGCATGAGCTATTTTTTAATATATAGCAGTCAAAGTAATTTTGTAAATCGCTGTCATACGGCATGCTGCGTTAAAGCTATAACATCATAAATCCTACTTTGAGTCTTTTCATGATTTGAAGCATATTCTCGAAATGAAGTAATGTGAGCCTATATATACCTAAAGGAATAGTATACTTAGAAGATTGCTGAAAAGTGCAGTTCTATAAAAAAACGGAATGGACATGACATACCGTAAAAATACTTTGAGCACTAATATTGCCATATTATAGCGAGGAATTTTAATAATGGTCCGTTAATATTGTTTATTATCAATAATATAAATGATGGTGTCCTTATTATGCTAAAGGTGTATAAATCTCTAGAGATGAGACACTTCGCAAAAAAACAGGAAAAACAGTAGTTCCCCGTTCTGATAAAAGAATTCCTGCGCACAAATCTGTATAAATGCATTCCGTGTAGCGACAGGTTACTTTTTATCAACCATAATCTCAACAAACAGGCAATAAAATTGTTATCAGAAAGAATGCATGAAATAGAAAAAATGAGTGTTATTAAACCATAACATATGGTTATGATTAATGTTTCTAACATTTGTGCGCATTAGATCAAAAAAAATACATACTCTGATGAAATTTTAACTTACAATAATAGACTTACTAAACCGATTCTATACACTTTTAGCAATAATGTATAGCTTTTGCTCTTATCTTAAATATCGATTTAATTTTCTAGCCATCAAAGTATTTGTTAGCGGAATCAGGGCTTTCTTCTCTGCTAGCTAGATCTCCAGTAGTTCAACATTAACTTTTGTTTTGACATTTTTTTTGAATGAGGCAAGCAGATTACTATTTTATCTGTACACAACA
>JBHEQW010000081.1:0-23075 GCA_046530935.1 Arsenophonus sp. | reverse complement strand
CCAAACGCGGTACTGGCAAAACACTCTATATTTTGGATGAACCAACTACCGGTTTACATTTTGCTGATATTCAACAATTGTTGTATGTATTACATCAACTCCGTGATCAAGGCAATACTATTGTGATCATTGAACACAATTTAGATGTAATTAAGACTGCCGATTGGATTGTTGATTTAGGTCCAGAGGGAGGTAGTGGTGGTGGTGAGATCTTATTTTCCGGTACACCAGAGCAGATAATCAAATGTAAGCAATCGCATACCGCTAAGTTTTTAAAACCTATCTTAAAACGCGGTTACTAATCAACAACAATTTTCAATATGGTAATTAAAGAATCCAACCAAGCTATATAGAGCTTGAACATTACTAATTAAGAGGATTATTCCAAGCTATAATCAAAGTAGAGTGCTTGATAATAAAAACTCTTTTTTATGTAGCATAAGTAGCCGAATCATTTTAATGATCATAATCTGTTTATATGTTTTTTAATAGCCAAAATACAAAAAAATTTGTTATATATCTTTTATTAACAAAAAATTAGTAATGAAAAGCAATTCATCATAAATGATGAATTTTTCATCATTCTTTTTTTATTTTATTTTTTATTCGCAGTTTTAATTGCAAAATATAAACAGCACTTTGCAATACAATTTTAGAACTTTTACTTTTTACATCATGAAAACAGTATAGTTTTTTAATAACTCATCTTTAAAAGATTGAACTAATCTTTTATAAACTGCAATGGAATTTTGCTACATAAGACTAATTATAGTAATTCCTGATTGTACAATTAAACATATTGATACAGAGTAATTTTAAGATCTTGACAAAATTGAAATGATAGCTCTTTGCACCACTACGTATATATACACCCATTAAATCGCTCGAGCATACCTCTTCATTTAAGAATGTATCGGCTGGTTTAAGCATGAGATCAGTGTTCTATAACTAAAGCTCTGTTCACAAACTAGTAAATTCCTATTTTTTTTGTGGCTGAACGTTTTCGCAGCCTAAAAAGGCGGTCTATAAATTCTTTATCATTATCTATAAACACCAGATTGCTAGCCATAAGATATCCTCAATTAAGATCATGCAAGAAATGTCGATCTTTGGCTGCTTTTTTGATGCTTAGAAAATTAAATCGATCTTTAAAATGAACACAAAAAGCTCTCTCATTTTGCTAAAAGGAGGAGATGGAGTCTATTTTCTGGATCTATTGTAAATAAAAATTTCATCGGAGTGTATATTCTTTGATCTAATGCACTAAATTTAAAGACATTAACTAAACCATATGTTTAGTTGAATAAGCATTGTTTCTATTTTATGCATTCTTTCTAACAACAATTACATTGCTTGTTTGGTAAGGTGATCAGCATCGATAAAAACTAACCTATCACCACATAGAATGTATTTATACGAATCCATGCGCAGGAATCCATTCATTAGAGAATAGCGGCGAAGAACCTAGATTCTTCAGTTTTTGCGAGCCATAATCATCTTTAGTGCATTATACATTTTCGGTAATAGTGTGCCTCGTTTATGATTCGACAAGAAACAATAGTAACCACCACCATCTTAAAATTCCTAACAGGAATAGACATATGGCTAATATAACGCCAGATCATCTCTTTCTACCTCAAGATTTTACTGGTACTACTTTAATCCTATTGTCTAATAGTAATGATATACAAGAAGCTACTCTCCATCGATAATTCTGTAGTCTGTAGTTTTGATGAAGACAACCAACCAGTGCTATTTAAGGTAGTGCACAAACCATTTCAGCTCATGTCCACGCCAATTGCATCTTTTTTAGCAAAATTAGCTTTCTAGTAACATCCGTACTGTACCTTCAGGTGACGCTGCCACTGCTTTCTGGCCAGGCAGATATTCAAAAGAGAGAGAGATGGGAATACTATTTGGATTTATTAGGTCATAGCTGTAACGGAACAGTAGATGACAGGCCTCCTTAGATTTTTTTTAACTGCTCTTTTTTAAAAAAAGCTCATTGCCATACAGCATTTTTAATATCCAGAGCACTACAGCTAACGGAGGCATATGAACATACGAATGTTAATTGAGTTGTTGCCTATAAGTGTGTGTATGTATAGAAAATGGCCAATTTTTATACCAGGTTACGTGTACAATGCAGCATAGTGCAAGTCTTGTTGCAATCTTGTAAAAATAATAGAAAGTGTTAAGTTGCAGCTAGTTATTGTTTAAAAAAGAAAAAAAAGAAGATAGAGCATAGTAAAAGCAACGTATTGCAAGTTACAGTCGGGTAAAATATGAAAAATGCTACGCCAAAAAATCACTATTCAGTAGTTTTGAAGCCGCATAAGTACAGGATAAGTTTTAACCTTATAGGTTAAGCAGAAAAAACAAGCTATGAGAAGAGATTTAGGAAAATTGGCACAGCAATAAGCTGAGGTAGCCCAACCGGTAATTTCCTACAACCACATATGGCACAAAATGCCGCAAGCAAACATTTCCTCGCCAGATAAACGTGGTCTATGAATTAATATTTTCAGAGTATTTTTCAAGATAGTTATTTCAGTAATCATTAATGATGAAAAACAGTTTAGTTCTGTGTGAGATGGATTATAGATTTTGGTAAATTAGACTACTGAGTCTATTTCCAGATAAATAGAAATGTCCATTTTATCAGCAATTTGTCAGTCATGTCTATCAGTTTCCAATTACATTTGTGTTTGTTTCGGATATAAGTGGACTAGGGATCACATATAGTTCATTTATGCCTATATGTAATGAATTCATCGATAACCATATTTTTCAGTTACTGTCACCTTAATGCAGTTGTATTTAGCATCATCAGCTTGGCCTATGAGTTGCGCTAAAAACTAAAAATAATCGTGAATAGAAGCTAATAATTCTTTCACATCAAAAAATGTAGATCTAGTTAGAACCATTGCTATATGGTTCTTTTAGTTTATCATAAAAAATCAGTTTATATCTCATCATTAATTTACTAATGGAGATCTAAATAAAGATCTTTGAATAAGTAAGCATTATAAGACGTGAACTTGCGTCTTATTTTTTTTGATTTATATCAGTTTTATGCTTTATAGTAGATTGTTTTCAGCTGTGTTGACAAATACATTAAAAATTAACATTTCACAGAATATAAAACACTATTTATATCATGAATGTCCATGAAGCAAAGTAACTCCATCACCCACGCTACTATTGGAGTAGCGATACGTTATTTGCTTTTATTTTTTCCTCTCCTGCATTTTCTAGATTTCCTATCTGTGATATAAGGCTTATATTTAAAGGATTCAAAAAATGTTTTATCGAATTCAACAATGCTATTTAGCACATTGTTATATTTGCCGTTTGTTGCTAAATCAAAGAAACAGTAACGCCACCTAAACGCTGTTTTTAAAAAAATACTTGTTTTTTTAGCTAACTTCTATAATGTTAATGTTAAGCTATTCAATATACATCTAAAATAACTAAACTAGTTATACCTGTAATATAGTTTTTTGCAAGAGGACACTTTTAATAAGATTATTAATCATTTTATACAATCGGAGAATTTTGCAATATCTATATCTCCACTAGCTGATAACATTTTCACTGTAACAATATTGGCAGGATAAAGTGGAGTAAGTTGCTTCAATGCATGAATCAAGATCATCCAACAGATTCTCGCCGAGCCAACTAATGAGTTATAGCTTTATATTGGTAGAGAATCCAGAAAATAGTCTATTTGATCTGTATGACTGTTTGATTTTGATATAAATCTCTATAGCGAAATCTTTTTTTTTACTCACTATAAAAGGTTTTTACCAATAATATTGGCTAACATATCTTGATGATCACAGTCATATTCTTCTTCGTTTATCGAAGAGATAGATATCAGCCGCTTAGGAGAGCCCTGCTCGTTTTCCTGTAAAAATATTTCCAATCACCGAGGATCTGGTAGCAATTGTACTAGAATTCTTGAACACACTCTATCCTAATCTGACCTGGATCGATGGTTACGTAGCAGGCACAAATAGAAAATTTATGTAAAATAAAGCAAATACAATCACCTCCAAAACTAAAGCATAAAGCGTTTAAAAGATATAATCCCTGGTTATTTGCACGCAAATATAAAATATCTTTCATAAAATGCCAAACGAAACTTCACGACGTTATCTTTTTTAGGCATAGGTCGCGCCACTCAATTGAGTTTTATCTATATTTACAAGGCAAAACCGCGGCTAAATGGCTCGATATTTCTTTGGTGATCTTGATTGAGCATATCCAATATCTATCTATCTGGTATTTACAAAGAATGCCAAAGAATTTACTGGCCACCTTTTTTAGGTTGGAAACCGTTCAACCATCAAAAAATAAGAATTCATTCATTTGCACACAGAACTTGCTATAGAATATCGACTTAGCCAGCAAAAATATCCTAAATCGAATGATCTCATCGATGGATTTAATAAACTTATATTATAAAAGATGGCTATAAGCCGTCATTTAAATTCTAGTTAAGATGTTGAGATCACTCTGCATAAATATGTTTAGCCATGAAATCAGGAATTATCACAATCAGTGTTGGGGTAGTAAAACTCTACAGTACCGTCTATGAAAAATTCATTTAAATTTAAATTTAAATTATTAAAAAATCATGCTCACACCTTGGAGATGAGATTGGATGTATTAACTAATAAAGAATGGCGAAACCTTAGTAGAAAAAAGCAAAATGCTAAAAAATAGCGGTTAAATTAACCTTAACTTACTATTATCTGATAAAAATTCAGAGCCTGTTAAAAACGGTTATCAACAACATATCAATCGTTATTAGCCAGTAGCCAACAGAAACTCATCCAAATGCAACAAAGATTACCAGAAAGAAGATATTACTTATTAATCATGATCTTCAATGATATTAAGAAAAGCATTCATGATCTTCAATGATATTAAGAAAAGCATTAGAGGTGAGAATAAAAGTTATCTGCAGAGTTATCTTAATAAGTTAAAAAAAGCATTAAATTTTTTAAGAAATTAGTGGCTTTCTTTCCAAAGTTAATAAGTATGTTAATTTATGCTCATTTTTCGTGTATGGAGTTTCGAAGATTGTAGCATATCCTGCTAATTGATTTCATAAATAACTACAACAATAGAGAGATGATATACCATGAAAAAGTCTACCAGATTTGTATATACTAAACCAGATATTATTACCTCTTATCTATTTCATGAACTCATCTGTAATAGTGCCAGGCAGCTTATGGCTACCTGCGTTGAAGCTGAGCTCAAATCCATGCTACAAAAACCTCCTGAATTAGGATTTGTCTAGAGGCGAAAGCATCATGCCATCTGTCAGTAACTGTTATTCACTACAGCAAACTATAACAGACTGCTATTGGTGATGTTGAAATTAAAGTGCCTAAAATTAGCGTAGGTTACAGCAGCAACAAAATATACTTCAACAGCTTATTCCTACCGTCTTATCTAAGTCCAGCAAAAAACCTCAAAGAGTTTTCTATCATAGATGTACATAAGAGGTATATTTACTGGTAAATTTCATGAAATTGGACATGGTGTGTGTGGGATTTTAGGTGAAAAAAGCATATAGCTATCTGCACTATCATCAAGCAGGTAAAACAATGATACCTTGAAGAGCATAAGCAATTGTATGCATTTCGTAATTTAAGTGATTAGCGTTGCATGTTTATTTTTTAGCCGATGGCATGACATAGTCCTGTTAGGCAAAATGATCGCCTTTGTCTGCTGGTGTTATTATTCCTATCACTTAGCCTGTACTTAATGAGCAAGTTTCGGTCGAAAATGCTTATCGAGAATCAAAAACAAACTTGCTAGAACGTCTCAATGGTCTGAGAACACTTTTCTTAACCATATCTTTCCAGGATTGCTATTGAAAACAGTTTGGGGTACACACTAATTGCTTTTTAGAATGCAATGGCAAAGATATTTCTAGATACCAATACTAATTCTGTTAAGAATATAAAATAGCTAATGTTGCTGCCAATGCTCCCTCAAAATGCATGCAAGTAAAGGGTTTAAGGCTGAGCTACAGTGGTCACTCTCTGGCTATCAAAGAGACTACTGATACCGCTAATAATGCCATTGATGTCTTGTTGGAAATGTTTTGATTGAATATGCTTTGGCGGTGAAAAAGTTGAAGAAAGATCGAGAAGAACTGCTGGCATTAAAAACTTCCTCTCAGAGCACTTAATATCAATAAGAACATCCAATCTGATTGAATTGAATTTTGTGATAGTTAGTGAGGCCATGAGAATCCGACAAACAAAGAAGTCTAGATCAAGAAAAATAATCCTTTAATGATATTTAAGTTTTCTCTCATTTGCTTAAGAAAGCTAGAACTAGCTAAAAGATTTGACTTGCTTAACCATACTACTAAACACATCGTCTAATTTAAGGATACAGAACAGATTCACAAAGCATCAAAGTAGAATCTAGCCACTCCTTAAACCACCCACTCTTACACCAGATTTATCATTAACTCTCCCAAGGAGTTAATAATTTAATTGCCGCATTAACCATAAATCAGAATAATATTATTTTCCAGTAATCAATCAGATTAAAAAGCTGAGCGGATAGAAAGGCATGATGATAATTAATCCAAATAATCCGAAATAAATTTTTATTAGCATAGCAGCCGCATTGATAATATTCCTAACCATGATGTAAAAGCTAATTATTGACGCCGAATTAATAATAAAACAGTAAATCCAAGAAATAGTATACTTGGTAACATTGCTGCTATCAGAGGATGAACACCATAGACTAAACTTAAGTTACCAAAACCTTCATTGAGCAGATAAAAAATAAATCCACCTAAGATACCGATCAACACCATTACTCCCATTGCTACACTTCGCAATGGCCCAAAAATAAATAACAGTGCAATTAATATCATAATAGTGACAGAAAGTGGTGATAGAATTTTCTTCCACATACTTAATTGATAGACTGATGCTTCTTGACCACTCTCTTTAAGATATTTAACGTATTTATACAGGTCTCTTATTGCTAACGAATCAGGTTCAAGAGAAACCACCCCTAATTTTTCTGGGTTTAAATTAGTTTTCCAATCCATCAATAAATTCCGTGAACTACCAATTTCTTTTTCATTATTAATCAATGATTTATCTACTTTTAATAATTGCCACTGGTGAGTATCAGAATTATAGCGACCTGAAGCTGCAAAAATGATCGCTTTTAGTTTTTTCTGCGTATCAAATTGGTAGATAGAAATTTCTTTTATTTCATTTTTATCAATGATGCGCTGAATATGAATAAAATTATTACCATCTTTAGCCCATAATCCACAATCTGTCACCATTAACGATCGACCGACAATTTTTTCAGCCCGATAGTTGCGTGCCCACTGCTCTGCTACAGGTGCAACCCATTCACCAATAACCATTGTTAAAATTACTAAAGGGATCGCGGTTTTCATTACTGACATCGCAATCTGTAAGCGAGAAAAAGCAACCGCCTGCATTACAATTAATTCACTACGAGTTAGCAGGATTCCTAATCCAAGCAATGCGCCTAACAGTGCGATCATTGGGAAAAATACTTCAATATCTCTTGGAACGGTTAATAAAGTAAAAATCCCTGCACTCCAGATGGTATAGTCACCATCACTGACTTTTCTTAATTGCTCAACAAATTTAATAATCCCAGATAATGAAACTAATATAAAAAGGGTAATTAGAATTGAGGATAAAATAGTACGCCCAATATACTTATCTAATACGCCAAACATCAGACGACTCCTTTATAGAACTTGTCACGTAATCGACGTACCAAAACAGTATCCCAAATATTCAACATAATCGCTAGTACCAGAAAAGCTACATTAACTAACCACATTGTTATCCTAGGATCAATTTCACTTTTTTCTACATTAGAATGAAAAGTACTTTGTAATAAAAAGAAAATTAAATAAAGCAACATGGCTGGTAAGATACTTAACACACGTCCATGCCTTGGATTAACTTCACTTAATGGTACAGCCATCAAGGTCATAATAAGTGCTGAAATGACTAATGTTAACCGCCAATGAAATTCTGCTTTTGATTTAACATCTCTGGCTAGCCACAATTGCAACATATTCTTTTGCTCGATTTTATCGCCAGTAACTGCCCTTTTTTTATGGTCAATTATCGCCTGATAATCTTTAAAATCCGTTATGCGGAAATCACGTAATAACGCTGTACCTTCATAGCGAGTTCCATTATCTAGCACTACAATTTGATTGCCATTTTTGTCCTTTCGGATACCTCCGCTTTCTGCAATTACCACGAAAGGACGTTGGTTATTAGCTGAGCGCAATTGCGCCATAAAAACGTCAGTAAAATTTTTACCTTTTACATCGCTAATATAAAGAACAATATATTGATCTTTAGTGATTTTAAATTGTCCTTCAACCATACTCATGCTGGCTAAACTAGGATTAGTTTTTGCATCCGATAATGCTTGCTTTTGATATTTTTCTGACCAAGGGAATATCCAAGCTACATTTACTGCCGCAATTAGAGTGGTAAATAATGCTAGAATTAAAGCCGTTATTACTAATACCCGTTTACCTAATCCACAGGCATGCATAACAGTAATTTCACTATTGATATAGAGTTTGCTATAGGTCATTAACAGCCCGAGAAACAGACTTAATGGTAAAATCAATTGTGCCATTTCAGGAATTCCAAGCCAAAGAAGAGTAAATACTAAATCGGAAGGAATATTCCCATGAACCGTTAAACTTAATATATTAATTGTTTTTTGACTAAAAAAAATTAAAATCAGGATAAAAAGTATTGCAACTTGACTTTTCAGCATTTTCTTAAATAAGTATCGGATTATAATCACACTAATTACACCTGTGAAAATTTATTTTTTTGCGGCAAAGTAGCTAACTAACTTCGTCGTATAGTTACAATGTTCCATAGAACATTTTGATTTTCTTAATAGTTAAGATGTATCATGATAATAAATGAAGAATTAATTATTTATTCAAACGCCAAACAAAATATGCTTAATCGTTACTTACTTACTATCCAAAAACCATTCAGTTAGTTTAACATAAAGCTAATATTTCATAAGATAAATTTATACTCTTAGTTAATTTTAGTGATAGTATTAATCTTTATCTTTAAGATTCAGGAGAATAATGCATGGAATTTAGTGTAAAAAGTGGCAGCCCAGAGAAACAGCAAAGCGCCTGTATTATTGTTGGGGTATTTGAACCTCGCAGGTTATCATCTATAACAGAACAACTGGATATGATCAGTGATGGCTATATCAGTGCCTTACTTCTACTCGGAGAACTGGAAGGTAAAGTTGGCCAAACGCTATTACTTCACCATGTTCCTAATATATTATCTGAGCGTATTCTATTAGTTGGATGCGGTAAAGAACGTGAACTCAATGAGCGTCAATATAAACAAATTTTCCAAAAAATAATTAATACCTTAAATGAAACTGGCTCAATGGAAGCCGTCTGCTTTTTAACTGAGTTACATGTAAAAAACCGCAATAATTATTGGAAAATTCGCCAAGCAGTAGAAACCGCAAAAGAAACATTATATGCATTTAACAAACTTAAAAGCAATAAGAGTGAGCCACGAGGGCTATTACGTAAAATTGTTTTTAATGTCCAAACAAGTCATGACTTACATAATGGCAAACTCGCTATTCAGCATGGCCTTGCTGTTTCTCTTGGAATAAAATCAGCTAAAGATCTTGCTAATATGCCTCCTAATATTTGCAATGCTTCCTATTTAGCTTCACAAGCCAGTCAATTAGCAGACAATTACAAAAATCTAACCACTAAAATAATCAACGAAGAACAAATGAAAGAACTGGCGATGAACGCCTATTTAGCAGTGGGCCAAGGATCACAAAACGAATCCATAATGTCTATTATGGAATATAAAGGAAGTGACGATCCAACGTCTAAACCGATTGTATTGGTTGGCAAAGGATTAACTTTTGACTCTGGCGGGATTTCTATTAAGCCATCAGATAACATGGATGAAATGAAATATGATATGTGTGGAGCCGCAACTGTTTATGGTGTTATGCACTTTGTTGCTGAATTAAAATTGCCTATTAACATTACCGCTGTGTTAGCTGGCTGTGAAAATATGACAAGCGGCAAAGCTTATCGCCCTGGGGATATTTTAACCACCATGTCTGGGCAAACAGTAGAAGTCCTTAATACCGATGCGGAAGGAAGATTAGTCCTTTGTGATACACTAACTTATATAGAACGTTTTGATCCTGATGTGGTAATTGATGTTGCAACTTTAACTGGAGCCTGTATTATTGCACTTGGTAATTACTATAGTGGATTAATGTCAAATCATAATCCTTTAGCAAATGAATTACTGAATGCCGCTAAGCAAACAGGCGATAAAGCATGGCGTCTACCTCTACCTGAAGAGGTATCAGAGCAATTAGAATCAAATTTTGCTGATCTTGCTAATACAGGAGGCCGTGCGGGTGGTACAATCACCGCTGGATGTTTTCTAGAACGTTTTGCCACTAAATATCACTGGGCACATTTAGATATTGCAGGAACAGCTTGGCAATCAGGAAAAACAAAAGGAGCAACAGGCCGACCGGTGGCATTACTTGCTCAATTTCTCTTAAATCGTGCTTATATAAGCTGTAACGAATAACCACACAAGTCAATTTATAATTGGTATTTTTGTAAAAAATACCTTTTTATAGGTATGGTTAATGCGCTTAAAAAAGCAACTTTTTTTATTTAATTAATAGCGAAGTTATCTTCACAAGTAAACCTTGAAAGACATGAATGCTTAACCTGTTATCTAGCTGCAGAAAACTGTCTGATAGGTGAGCGTGTTTTAATTGCTTGTGAGCATCAAATATAAGCCGAAAATTGGATAAAATACTTTGGCAAAAAGAACCTTATCAATTTGTCCAGCATAATTTAGCTGGTGGTATGCCACCACTACTGCTAGTGACATGCATGTTGAGATTTGTTGGCTAATAAAACATTTTGTGGCTCAGCAAGAGATATATTGATATATCTACCATCAACATTTACAAAATTTGCCATAACCTTCCATGAAGTAATAGACTTTGTATCTATCGATAAATATTTGAAACAGTTGGCATGTGAACGATATAAAACTTATCGCAATATGGACTTTAATTTGATCATAGAAGCAGAACCACCCACACTTAATAAATAACGAAGCAAGATGGAAAAAACCACTATAAATCAAAGTCAGTCTGAGCCATCACTCGACAAAACTTATCAACCAGCTGCAATTGAACAACCTTTATATGCACACTGGGAGAAAAATGGCTATTTTGTACCACACGGTGATAACAGCAAACAGAGTTTTTGTATTGTGATTCCACCACCTAATATCACAGGTAATCTACATATGGGGCATGCTTTTCAACAAACCATCATGGATACCTTAATTCGCTACCACCGGATGCAAGGGAAAAATACACTTTGGCAAGGTGGAACAGATCACGCCGGAATCGCCACTCAAATGCTTGTTGAACATAAAATTGCTGCAGAAGAAAATAAAACTCGTCATGACTATGGGAGAGAAAGATTTATTAAAAAAATTTGGCAATGGAAAACAGAGTCTGGCAGTAATATTTCTCAGCAAATGAGACGACTTGGTGATTCCGTTGATTGGCAACGTGAACGCTTTACTATGGATGAAGGCCTTTCCAAAGCAGTAAAAGAAGCATTTATTCGCCTCTATCAAGATGACCTTATTTATCGAGGTAAACGATTAGTTAACTGGGATCCTAGGCTGCATACTGCTATTTCTGATTTAGAAGTTAAAAATCAAGAAGTCAACGGTTTTATTTGGTATTTACGTTATCCACTTGCTGATGGTGTAAAAACATCATCGGGCCAAGATTATCTAGTTATTGCTACTACTAGACCAGAAACCATGCTTGCTGATACGGGTGTGGCAGTTAATCCAGCTGATCCGCGCTATAAGGATTTAATCGGCAAACAAATCTTACTGCCATTGGTTAATCGTCGCATTCCTATCGTAGGTGATGAACACGCCGATATAAAAAAAGGCACAGGTTGTGTGAAGATCACGCCAGCCCATGATTTTAATGACTATGAAGTAGGAAAACGTCACAAGTTGCCGATGATCAATATTTTTGATTTCAATGTCCATATCCGGCAACAAGCTGAAGTATTCGACAGTGCAGGTAACCATACCAGTATTTATACCAAAACAATAATCCCTTCATCCTATCAGGGAATGGA
The DNA here is from genome assembly GCA_046530935.1 of Arsenophonus sp. Classification (GTDB taxonomy): domain Bacteria; phylum Pseudomonadota; class Gammaproteobacteria; order Enterobacterales; family Enterobacteriaceae; genus Arsenophonus. The sequence goes on along the minus strand of JBHEQW010000081.1, from coordinate 10,783 downwards.
GCGTTTTGCTGCTCGTAAAGCAATGGTTAGTAAATTAGAAAAACTAGGGTTATTAGTCACCATAAAACCGCATCAACTTACCATTCCTTATGGCGATCGTAGTGGCGTTGTTATTGAACCAATGCTAACGGATCAATGGTATGTTCGTACCATGCCATTAGCAAAACAAGCCATTGCAGCTGTAAAAGATGGTCGTATACAGTTTATTCCTAAACAATATGAAAATATGTATTTTTCTTCGATGGAGAATATTCAAGATTGGTGTATTTCACGCCAATTATGGTGGGGACATAGAATACCTGCCTGGTATGATAAAGCCGGTAATTTTTATGTTGGACATGACGAAGAAGAAGTTCGTCGAGAGAATAATCTTAGTGCTGATATTAGCTTAGATCAAGATCAAGATGTATTAGATACTTGGTTCTCTTCTGCTATTTGGACATTTTCAACATTAGGCTGGCCAGAAAATAATGAAGCGTTAAAAACTTTTTATCCAACGGATGTCTTGGTTAGTGGCTTTGATATCATCTTTTTCTGGATAGCCCGCATGATCATGCTAACGATGTATTTCATAAAAGATGATAATGCCAAAGGGCAAATTCCTTTTAAAACCGTATATATGACAGGACTAATCCTTGATGAAGAAGGGCAAAAAATGTCAAAATCAAAAGGCAATGTTATCGATCCGCTGGATATGATTGATGGTATCTCGCTAGAAGATTTACTTACAAAACGTACTGCTAATATGATGCAACCACAATTAGCCGAAAAAATTGCTAAACGTACACGTAAAGAATATCCACATGGTATTGAAGCACATGGTACAGATGCTTTACGCTTTACACTAGCAGCGTTAGCATCAACTGGACGAGACATCAATTGGGATATGAAACGCCTTACTGGCTATCGCAAGTTCTGTAATAAACTTTGGAATGCCAGTCGTTATGTCTTGATGAATACTGAAGGACAAGATTGTAGTCAGAATGGTAGGGAAATGACTTTTTCGTTGGCTGATCGATGGATCATTGCAGAATTTAACCAAACTGTAAAATTATACCGTGAAGCGCTAGACAGATATCGCTTTGATATCAGCACTAATATTTTGTATGAATTTACTTGGAATCAATTCTGCAATTGGTATTTAGAACTATCTAAGCCGACTTTACATAAAGGAAAAGAAACGGAAATTCTGGCGACACGTTATACCTTGATTGAAACATTGGAAAGCTTATTACGGTTGGCACATCCTATTATTCCATTTATTACTGAGACGATTTGGAAACGTGTGAAAGTAGTTAAGGGGATCAAAGAAGACAGTATCATGTTACAGCCTTTTCCAATTTTTAAACCAGGTAAAGTCGATGAAGAAGCTCGTCATGATCTAGAATGGATCAAAGAACTCATTATTGCTATACGGAACATTCGAACAAAAATAAATATCTCACCAGGTAAGCCATTAGATCTACTACTACGTACTGATAATCATGCAACAATACACCGTATTACAGAAAATCTGAAGTTTATTAAAGCAATGGCCCGCCTTAGTTCAATTACTATTTTAGATGAACAGCAAGCAACACAAGTTGCTATAAGTAAACTGATAGATGGCGCTGAAGTGTTGATCCCAATGGCGGATTTAATTGCTAAAGATACTCATCTAACGAAGCCAGATAAAGATCTGGATAAATTAACTAAAAATAGCGGGTATTAAAAACAAATTAGCTAACGATAGCTTTGTCGGCCTAGCACATGCTGCTACTGTTAAAAAAGAGCGTGAGCGCTTAAGCAGGACATTTAGCAAAAAAACAAAAAGCTGATTAATCAAAAAATAATTTTTAGCTTATTTTAAAGTAAGAAACAACAGTCCCAGATAAGTTTAGCCGTGTTTTTAACTGATAAACTTACTCTAAATAATAATACTTACTCAACTTAATATGTATTATCAGCTGATTTATAATGCCTGTTCTTTCTATTCTAATAATTTGATTCTAGTGATAATGTAATGCCTTTATTTAGTTTAAAATGCTTTTTTCATCAACATCATAGTTAGGATCTTTAAAGAATATACCTCCAACAATAGTAGTTAATGCAATGTTTTCAGTTAACATCATCAATTGTACGAGTTAGTTATCAATTAATTTTGCATCAAGCTCAGTATCTCTATAGTCTTCATAAGACATCAATGTCAAGTATACTATATTCAATGTCTAATTCTTCAGCATCGTAATCCATCGTGCACTTCATAACACAATTTAAATGCCACTGTTACTGTTTTTTCCAATAACTAAAAGTCTTTGGCCGAAAAGTGATGTTCTATTTCATATAAAGCATTCAGGTCACTACCATCAGCATCTATCTTCTTTTAATAATTCTTCAATGATTGAATATGTTTCTTCTCGCCGCTCTTCTTGCCACTAGTTTTTATTACAATAACAAATTTACTATAAAAATTTGATGATATGATAATGCTTTTTTAAAGGATATCAACTCTTCAGCTGAAAACTACACGCACAGATTTGTTTCATAAAACACATTAGTGGATTAGTTATATTTGTCGTTACATTTTTAACATCTAAACAAGTATCTTCCTTCTGCTATTCCAATACTTTTTTATTAGGATAGCTACTATCCTATTACAAAAAAGAAATTTTTATTTTGATTGAATTGAATTTTTCATAATCATGATTTAAATATAACTTCAATAAAAAATAAGTAAAATTACTGATTGGTATTTAATAAACAGAACCATCTTACTTAGGATTGGTTAATTTAATATCAATAAAAAAGATTAATTAAAAATTGATTTTTGATGCGTGGATAAAATAAAAGATAAACCATCAATTTAATTATTCTAGAGTTATGCTTATTTCTGCTATATTGTTTTTTTTAAGATGCTAGCATACCTTCTTACTGATTCATTTCGTTAATGATTTCAATAAAAGAAAAATTCTATGCCATAAAAAAGTCATGCCATACAGCTATCCTCGCAAATCAGATATTAACTGTGTTCCCTTATATAGAAGATAGAACTTATCTGTAACGCTGCCAGGCAGCTCATAGATACCAGCCGTTGAGGATCAAGATCAAAAGTCCAACATGCTGCAATAACATGCAAAATGTAGTAGAATTATAATGTTATCGGCGGCGCAAGCATCTACGCGCTTCGAAGAAGTTCATGATCTGAGTGATTCTTTTATGCTTTTCGATATCTTGATTTATTTAAGAATTCATTCAGATAGATCGAAATAAATTTCCTAAAAAGAGTAACCAGTGTAAAATCAAAAATAGAACTAGAACACGCGACTTTATATCTTAAACTACATGTTAATCTAAAGCGCTTTATGAGCTATCTCGCGAAATTAATGATAACAAAACGAGTTAATTTTTATGAAATCTAAAAAGAGACCATACAGCAATGCATACGATTCTTGTCCTTAATTTTTTCTTTGTCCATAAGTACTTATCTACCTATAGTCACGATTATTATGAGTTTTAAGCAAATCTCTAGAGCAAGTTGATGACAGTGGATTCACAAACCGCTGCGCCATGCTGCAGTAAGCACGCAAACAGGATATCTTTGATATCGAAATTGCTATATTCTGTACCTTGCACACTTATGATCAACAACTCAATAAAAATTATTGTATTAATCTATCCATCATATATGACTGTCCGTGAATATTAAGGATGGTGTATTGCAAGTGAGATGCTTTTCAAAAAAAGAGCGGTCGAAGAAATTTAGCAAGATGCTCTTATCAAGTTGCTAAAAGATGGCATAAAACCTGATAAATCCAAGGTCTTTTCCATAAGTCTACTTTAGAACATATATCAGCAGAAGAAAAGAAAAAGTACTGACAGCTTTACCTTGAAAGCACAGTACGGACGTTACTGGAAAATGCAGTTCATTAAAAAGAGAAAAATGATTAGCCATATCGCGAAATCCATATGGCGTTAGCTTAAACAGCCATTCCAGCGCGGCCATGCTATCAGCGTTAAAACTGCGGTATTTGCAGAGGGAGAGAGTGGTTCAACATACAGCTTTGCATATAATTTAGTATGGATATCAACAAACTAAGCAGTATCGTTGCAGCAAAACCTTGACTCAAAATAGAGATGATAAGGTGGGCTATATTATCCATATTCCGACAAACTATTCTAAAATAGTTGGTTAACTATGGTTTCTTGGTTCTTGTTGAATCTTAAAGGAGAGACCTCATTACTAAAGGTATATATAAAGCTCTTCAGATGAGAGCTCAAAAAAAAAGCAGAAAAACCTTGATTCGCTTTTCTGATAAAAAGATTCCTTTGTACAAATTTATACAAATACATTCTATGTGTAGCGACAGAGAGCTAGAGCGACTACTTTTTATAGAGAGACTACTTTTTATATAGACATATTATCTTAGCAAACTGGCAACAAAATTATTGTCAAAAAAATACATAAAATGGAAAAAACAATGGTTATTAAGCCAACCTTTGGTTTTAATCTATTTAAAATTAATTTATAGGTAACTTAATATGCACCACGATGAAATTTTTACTTACAATTAAAACAACTACAATAATTAAAACAACTACAATAAACAGCTTCTATCTCTTTTTAGTAAAAATGAATAGCCTTTCTTCTTTAATTTAAAGGACAATTTAATTTTTTAAACATAAACTCAACCATTGTTTTTTGAGTGGCGTCATGAGGTTGTTCAGCAGCTTATCGCTAAGCATGGCTTTAAACTCAGCCTCAACGACTGCCGGCTATCAGCTGCATCTTGCCATTACGGATGAGTTTATGCAAGAGATCACATGTAATATCTGCTTTCGCGGATACCTTTACTATAGATCTTATCATGGAATATCATTTCTCTGTTGTTGAAGTTATTCACAAAATCAATCAGGAGAATACTTCACTTTCTCTAAAACTTAATATATACTAGAAATACCAATAACTTAAGAACAGGCACTTCGAGAAAAATAACCCTTCAACACTATTTATGCTGATTCTATCTGCTCAAAAAAACTGAAATTAGCTAAGGAAGCTTACAGATGCTTACGACCACTTGTTTTTTGGTAATAAACATCCTCTAATTTAAGGATGGAGAACAGATTTACGAAGCATCAGAGTAAAATGAAGCCTCTAACAGCAATACACCAGATTTTCTAATAATTTAGCATTAATGTTTGGTTACACAATCAGGTATTATTGCGCTACAATAAAGATTGTGTAGTAAAAACCCTATTGTAGTCTGTGAAAGACTACTTTAACCTTTAACTAAAGTTAAACATGAATTATTAAAAAAAACAATATTTATCTTCTAAAGGACAACAATTAATGTTATAGTATTGGCAACTAATGTATAAGTATTGATAATGATGTGATAAAGGGTTCCAAAAAGCTTTCTATTACTTTAGATTTGCCGAAAAAAAGGAATATGCTAAAATAAATCTCAAGATCATTTAAGGCAGATCATGTGTGCAGATGGACATGATGTTTAAAGATAATAAAAACATATGAATGGTTAACCACCATAACCGATAATGCTAATCGGTGCCATATGCTACATGCTGACGCAGCATTTACACTAGGTAAAGAAAGTCAAAAATCTTATGATAAGATTAGTCATTTATTTTCTGATAGAGATAGAGAAATAAGGACAGAGAAGGCATTAGCATAATATTATCTTAAAAAGAGAGTACAACAACCCACACCACAACCTTATTTGATTACAAATAAATTAACTAATAACTAGATTAAATTCCTAATTCTATAATTACTATTATTTTATGTATAAAAATTAAATATAATTTATTATGTGTAATTTTATATAATTTTCATGTTATGTTATTTGACAAAGAAATTTAAATACAATTTATAATTCTCCAGCTTTTCTTCCTGAGTTAGAGTTGCGCCAGGATATATTTTTTGTTGCACTTCGTAATAGATTGTCGCTGGCTATATTAACTTGAACTTGAAATGGTGGAAATGGTAACGTAATCCCATGTTGTGCAAAACTTAGCAATATATTTTGATGAACTTCATTGCGCGCAGGCATTCTATGCCCTATTTCTGCCGCATAGATACGTAATTCAAAAATTTGAATACCTTGTTGTAAATCAACTAGATATACTTCAGGTGCCGGGTTAGTTAAAATCATAGGTGTTTTCTCAGCGGCAGTCAGTAATATCTGACTGATCTTAGCACTATCTATATCAGCGTGTGCTGGGATGGTTAAAACAATGCGAGTAATAGTATCGGATAACGACCAATTAATAAATTGCTCGGTAATAAAGGCTTTATTAGGAACAATAATTTCTTTTCGATCCCAATCTGTTAAAGTTGTTGCTCTTGTGTTAATTTTTGTAATACTTCCAGTTAAGTCACGAATAGTTACAGTATCACCAATACGAATTGGTTTTTCAAATAAAATCATTAAACCAGAAATGATATTAGCAAAGATTTCCTGTAGCCCAAAGCCTAGTCCAACACCCATCGCAGCAATTAACCATTGTAGTTTTGACCACTCAATACCAAGCATAGAAAATCCGATTAAGCTACCTATAAGCGCAATAGTATATTTAGTCAACGTTGTAATTGCATATCCTGTTCCTGGTGTTAAATCAAGGTGTTGTAATAAGGCGAGTTCTAATAATGCCGGAAAATTTCTAATTAGTTGTGCAGTAATTATAATAATAAGAATAGTAATAAATAACGAGCTAAGGGTAATTGGTTGAATGGTATCTAAATCATTCACAGTTGTAGTGACATTCCAAAGTTGGATATTTTCCAGAAAAGAGAATGCTGAGTGTAGTTCAGACCAAATTAAAATCAGTGAGACTAACGCTATCATTGTGAGAATAGAGCGCACAAGGCCCAAAGACTGCGCACTGATTGTATCTAAGTCAATCGTACTTTCTTCAATATCGACTAAGCCTTCGACACTACTATTAATATTAATATTATTATCACCTTCATCTTTTGCCCGTTGAGCTAGAATATCAGCGCGACGCTGCTTTGCTCTTTCAAAAGCAATTTTACGTCTCTGGATAGACATCCAGCGACGTATAATGTGATAAATAATTAGCAAGAAAAACCATATTGCAACAGAGGTTTCAAGCCTGGCTAAAAGTTCTTGAGATGTTGAAAGATAACCCAATAGTGCAGCAACTGCAGAAAAAATTGGTGCTATAATCAGCAATAACCACAATATATTGCTAATTGCATTCTCACCAGAACCATGGCGATCTAGATAAAGCGGTACGCCTACTCGTTTGAGGTTATGTGTAATCAAACTTAATGCAATACAGAGTAATAAGAAGCATAGTCTGCCTAAGCTTGGGGCAAATTCACGATCATTATAATATTCAAACGTAATTAAAGCCATCATCAATGGCACTATGACAAAAATTGATAATTGATAGTAACGCATTGCCTTTTTTACGTTTTCTTCTAACCAGCCAAAATGAGAAATAAACAATCCGTTGGGCATTGCAAAAGTAGCACTAATCATAAAAACCCATAAAACTGGTGTTGTCGCTCTTACCCCAGAGCCAATAGCAGTCGCCATTGGGAATTGCCAAACATTTTGTAGGCCGTAACCAATCGCTGACCATAAAATAGGTAAAGGAAGCGCAATCAGAATAGACCAAAATACTGTTCGTAAAGTTAGAGCAAACCGATCCTGAGTTACTTTACCAATAAGTGTACTAGAGCGAAGAAGAAAATTACTATAATGCTGATGTGTACTAATACTGAAAATAACAATAGCAACAGCTGCAAGCAGGTATAGCAAACTATCATGGCCAGCGACGAAGATAACTCTAATTGCACCACTGAGTTGAGATAAAGTATCTAATGATAGTAAGCGAGTTAGATCTTTTACTATTTTAATTGGATAGTTGAGACTTATAGGATCGGTATCTGCAATCCAGAACATATAACGATGTGTTGCATCTTTGATATCTCTTAATACATCGGTTAACTGGGTTGCTGCAACGTAGAGCTTGGTTAATTCCAATATTTCACTGTCATAACCAGAAATTATTGAGCTTAACAATTCTTTCCGGGTTTGGATAAGCGAGTCATAAATTTGTGTTTGTTCTGATGTCAAATTTTTTATTTCGGATTGCTTTTCCTCGTTCTCTTTATTATTAGAATCAAGATTTTCCAACATATCTTGATACTTAAGGCGATCAACCCGTTTGTTTATGATTTCTCTGTCAATTTGTTGATTTTTTGGAATTTCTGGCAAATGATATAACTGTGCACGTAATGCTTCACCCAAAGTAGTTGAACCGCTTAACCATTGAGCTTGCTCACGAATTGTCCCAAGCGCTTGACGAACGGTTAATATATCACTGGAAGTATGGCGTTGCCTTTGTTCAATATCATTTATTCTATATGCTTGTTCATTAAGTCGTTGTGATAATTTGCGATTTAGTTGTAATTGTACAGTTAAAAATTTTGGAAGCTCTCCACCTTGAGCGGCTAACATTTCAGTGTGTTTAAGCGCCAATTGTGCTTTCTGTTGGCGCTGAAAGTTTAGATGGCTTCGCAATTCTTGAAGCTCTTGATCGATTTGCTGATAACGTTTTTTAAAAAGCTCAATGCGTAAGCGAGCGATTTCTTGTCGATTATTGGCTGAAAGCTGTGCTATTTCAAGTTCATTTGCCTTCGCTTTTCTTGCTGCGACTTCTGTTTGTGCTAAATTATATTGTGCTTCAGCTAAAGGAGAAATTGGAACATGCAGTGATTGTAGTCTTATGCTAGAATCATAAAGCAGACGGCGAGCCTCTAATAATTGTTGTGGTAATGTTACAAGAGAGTCGCTAATTTCACGATTTCTATCTTGTTCTTGCTGAATTTGTCTCCCTTGCTCAAGTAATTGACTACTAGCCTGAACAATACGTTGCTCAAGTTCTAAGATAGTTATATTTGTTGGTATACTAACTGTTTTATTGCTTTCAATGAGAAATTGTTGTTGTAATTCTTTTATAATTTTAGGAAAATCATCAATTGTTTTTTGATAATCCCGGGTTTTTTTCTCTGATTCTTGGGCCTCTGATAACCAATTTAGGGCAAGTTGTAACGCTTTAATAATTTCTACATTTTTTAAATTTTTATTTACTTCAAGTTGTTTAATTTCTTTTTTAATTTGCGTTTCATCAAGATTAATTGCTGAAAATATAGGCATTGTGATGACTAAGAGACTAAAGAGAATGCCGAAGACTATCAGGCGCACAATATAATTTCCTTAGAAGATAAAATTATTTCAATTCATTAATTAAATTTTGTTGATTGGTCTGTTCCTCAGTATTTGGATAAAATAATTCTGCTAATAATTCCCCCACTTTAGTGATAGACCCTGGCTCTAGAGCAGAATTAAGTTTGATATTGTTTAATTCAAACAAATTAATAACGGTTGAACCCAGTTTGAATTTCCCCATTTCTTCACCTTTTTTCAGGTAAACTGCGCCTGACTTATCTTTTTCTGGATAAGTCCACTGCTTGATAATTCCTCCATGTTGATTATTGACGCAACCACACCAACTAGTATTGATGCTGCTAACAATTATTGCACCTATTAGAATTTGTGCCATTTTTCCAAATGAGGTTTCAAAAATACAGATTAGACGTTCATTTCGGGCGAAAAGATTAGAAACGTTTTTTGCAGTTAGTTGATTAACAGAAAAGAGATTACCAGGAACATAAATCATTTTAGTTAATAAACCATCACAAGGCATATGAACACGATGATAATTACGTGGAGATAAGTAAGTAGTTACAAATAAGCCATTTCGAAAATGGTCAGCTAGTATAGAATTACCTCCTAGTAATGCCTCTAAACTATAAGAATGACCTTTAGCTTGTAGAATCTGATCATTTATGATTAATCCTAATTGACTTATTACACCATCAGCAGGTAAAGCAAGTTGATTACTACCTGCAATAATAGGACGAATATTTTCTTTTAAATGTCTAGTAAAAAACTCATTAAAAGTAGCATAAGCGGAAAATTCACTTTCTTTAGCTTCTGACATATCAATTTTATAAAATTTAGCAAAAAGCTTGATCATTAATTGGGTAAATCCAGGCAATTTTTGATTTGCAAGCCAACCTGCTAGTTTTGTTAACACTTGTTTTGGCAATAGATATTGCAATTTTATCTTTATTTTTTCCAACACATTAACCTCTAATCTGATCCGAATATCATTTGTTTATAATCAAAAAAAGATAGTCATTGTGCATATACTTTCTATGAATTCAAAAGTAATGTTTATAACTATTTTTTATCTATAAAAGATCCACGCAGTTTTATTTGTTCCATTCTTACTAAAATTAGATAATTATTTTTAAAGTATAATTTTGTTATTTTTATAACTATTGCAGCTTTTTGTAATGCACATCTAGGATCATATAAATGCTTATAATCACAAAACTTACAGTATTACAAATGTTGCCTGAATTCGACAAATCCTTTAGTTATTTATTCATTTATTAGATACCATAATCCAAACTTACGTATGCCAGGCAAATCGATAAGATCATTATCATTTGTCGAAATAATAAAGACGTGCTGTTTTTTTGTTTGCATAATACTGAATTATTAGATACTTAGTTGATTAAGATTTTTTCTTTATTATCAGCTAATAAGTTATTAATTAATTTGGATTTTACAAATATCAGATTGGCTGATAAAAATAAATATTTTTTATATAAATGTCTCAATTAGCATATCCCAATCCTTCATTAGTAGGACTAAGGACTTCTAAAGCCACATAGCTAATATTA
>JBHEQW010000080.1:0-29010 GCA_046530935.1 Arsenophonus sp. | reverse complement strand
AATTGGTTGTTGTTTTATCAGCTAATATTAACAATTAGTTGCATTTGATAAATGCAACATATAATTAACATCAACATTTTTGCTTAACGAAAATTCGTTGCTTATCGGATTATAATGTAATCCAATAATATGTTCTTCTTGTAAAGAAGTTTCATCTACCCAACTGAGTAGCTCAGAAGGCCGAATAAATTTTTTCACATTATGAGTACCTTTAGGAACTATTTTTAGTATATGCTCAGCAGCAATAATTGCAAATAACCAGGCTTTTTTATTACGGTTAATAGTAGAAAAAAATACTTTACCACCTGGTTTAACTAATTTTGCGCATGATTGAACTACAGATTTAGGATCTGGAACATGTTCCAGCATTTCCATACATGTAACAATATCATAAGTTTTAGGGTGTTTTTCTGCATGGCTTTCAGCAGTTTTCTGTATATAGTTGATTTTTATATTACTTTCTAATGCATGTAGCTCTGCGATTTGTAGAAGCTCTAAGGATATATCAATTCCTGTTACCAGAGCACCTTCTTTAGCCATACTTTCTGATAAAATTCCGCCTCCGCAGCCAATATCGAGTACTTTTTTACCGAACAGACCATTAGCCTGTTCCAGGATATAGTTTAAACGTAATGGATTAATCCGATGAAGAGGTTGGAATTCACTGGTTTTATCCCACCATTGACTTGCAAAAGTCCTAAATTTGTTGATTTCAGTTAAATCAACATTTGCCTGACTTAGCGAATTTTTGTTATTCATTAAAAAATTTACTCCTTAATTTTTTATTAAAATAGACTACTTAATGCCATTAAGTCATTATACATGTTTTATTGAAGAAAATGCCTTTTCTGTTTTTATAAAATGGCGATTATTGTGATATAATTTTACTCATTAATAAAATAAGGAGTATGAGGGACAGTTGGTCAATGAGTGACATAGCAAGAGAAATTACCATAATCAATATCGAAGAAGAGCTCAAAAGCTCTTATTTGGATTATGCGATGTCTGTGATTGTTGGACGCGCCCTTCCAGATGTACGAGATGGATTAAAACCTGTCCATAGACGCGTATTATATGCGATGAATGTATTAAATAATGATTGGAATAAATCATACAAAAAATCAGCTCGAGTAGTCGGTGATGTCATTGGTAAATACCATCCTCATGGTGATAGTGCTGTCTATGATGCGATAGTTCGTTTGGCACAACCTTTTTCAATGCGTTATATGCTAGTTGATGGGCAGGGTAATTTTGGTTCTGTTGATGGAGACTCTGCTGCTGCAATGCGTTATACTGAAGTACGTATGGCAAAAATTACCCATGAATTGTTGGAAGATTTAGATAAGGAAACAGTTGATTTTATTCCTAACTATGATGGTACCGAGCAGATCCCTGATGTTATGCCAACTCGAGTCCCAAACTTTCTGGTTAACGGCTCTTCAGGTATTGCTGTTGGCATGGCCACCAATATTCCACCTCATAACCTTAGTGAGGTTATTGATGGATGTCTAGCCTATATCAATGATGAAAATATTACTATTGAAGGATTACTAAAGTATATCCCAGGTCCTGATTTTCCAACAGCCGCAATTATTAATGGTCGCAGCGGTATCATCAACGCATATCGGACTGGACGTGGCAAAGTCTGTATTCGTGCACGTGCTAATATTGAAGTTGATGACAAAAATGGTCGTGAAACAATTATTGTTAATGAGATCCCTTATCAGGTTAATAAAGCTCGTTTAATTGAAAAAATTGCAGAATTGGTTAAAGACAAACGTGTTGATGGAATTAACGCATTACGTGATGAGTCTGATAAAGATGGCATGCGGATTGTTATTGAAATAAAACGAAATGCAGTGGCGGAAGTAGTACTAAATAATTTGTATTCTCTCACTCAACTTCAACTCTCATTTGGCATTAATATGGTTGCATTATGTAATGGCCAGCCTAGACTTTTAAATTTAAAGGAAATTCTTGAAGCCTTTGTTCGTCATCGCAGAGAAGTTGTTACTCGACGAACTGTTTTTGAATTGCGTAAAAGGCGCGAACGCGCTCATATATTGGAGTCCTTCGCCATAGCATTAGTAAATATTGATCTGATTATAAAACTTATTCGCAAAGCATCAACTCCTCATGAGGCAAAATTGGATTTAATTTCGCGTCCTTGGCAATTAGGTAATGTTTCTGCCATGTTAACAAGTGCAGCTGATAATGCTGTTAGTCATGAATGTGTTGAACCTCAATACGGAGTGCGGGATGGTCAATATTATTTAACTGAACAGCAAGCTCAAACAATTCTTGATTTGCGTTTGCAAAAATTAACTAGCTTAGAACATGACAAAATATTGGATGAATATAGTGAATTGCTAAAACAGATTGAAGCATTACTATATATATTAACCAGCCAAGAACGGTTAATGGAAGTTATCCGTGAAGAACTGGAAGCTATTAAAGAAGAGTATCATGATGCCCGTCGTACAGAAATTACTGAAATTATCGCAGATATTAATATCGAAGATTTAATTATACAGGAAGATGTGGTCATAACCTTATCACATCAGGGGTATATTAAATATCAGCAACTATCCGATTACGAAGCACAACGACGAGGAGGTAAAGGCAAGTCGGCGGCACGTCTTAAAGAAGAAGACTTTATTGAGCGGTTATTAGTTGCCAATACCCATGATACAATCCTATGCTTTTCTAGCCGTGGCCGTCTCTATTGGATGAAAGTTTATCAGTTGTCAGAAGCAAGCCGTAGTGCACGTGGGAGACCAATAGTCAATTTATTACCGTTAGAACAAAATGAACGTATTACCGCAATTTTACCGATACGTGAATTTGATGATAATCATTATGTATTTATGGCGACAGCAAGTGGAACGGTTAAAAAAACATTACTAAAAGATTTTATTCGTCCTAGAAGTGCTGGAATTATAGCAGTTAATCTTAATGAAGATGATGAATTGATTGGCGTTGATTTGACTGCTGGCAAAAATGAGATAATGCTTTTCTCTGCTGCTGGTAAAGTTGTTCGTTTCGCAGAAACTGCTGTTCGTCCTATGGGGCGAACAGCAGCTGGTGTTAGAGGTATTAAGTTACAATCTGGCGATAAAGTTGTTTCGTTGATTGTACCTCGTGGTGAAGCTGATATTTTAACCGTTACCGAAAATGGTTATGGTAAACGAACTGAGCAGAGGGAGTACCCAACAAAATCTCGCGCTACACAAGGCGTTATTTCTATTAAAGTTACTGAACGTAATGGTAATGTTGTCGGGGCAATTCAGGTAGAAAAAGCCGATCAAATTATGATGATTACTGATGCTAGCAGTTTGGTTCGTACGCGAGTGCAAGAGGTTAGCATTGTTGCCAGAAATACTCAAGGCGTTATTTTGATTTGCACTGCTGAAGATGAAAAAGTAGTTGGTTTACAACGTGTTATTGATCCTAAAGAACAAAAAAAATAATAACAAAACGTTAACAAAAGATAGAATTAGCGTAAAAATAAAACCTGATATTAATAACGTCAAAAATCTTTTGCTTAATGAGTGATTGATCAGTTTTATCTCAGTGCATACAGCAGGTGTGGTTAGGTACCAGTTTTTGCGCATTATCTCAATTCACTATTAATAATAACTTTGTATTTAGTAATAATTTTTATTATTCCACTTATTGTGTGTTTTTTACAAAAGATACATTTTTATAGTTAGGACAGTGTTTCAGATATCCGTCTTCATTTAGAATGTCATTAAAAATTTCTTGTTATTTGTTCATATGCCAATACCTAGATATTATGCTGTTGACAACCGCTTGTATAATGGAGCATATGATAATATTTTTATTTATTTAATATCTCTAATAAAAATTAAATCTTATATAAACCAACAGTATTCATCTACTTATAAAACAGCATTTATCTACTTATAAAAAAAGTATGATTAAATATCTGCATTATACGGATAAAACCATGCGATCAATTCAATATATGTAGATAGCCATATCGAAAATTAACTCTAAATCCTAATCACAGGATTTATGATGCAAAAATAACTTAATTTTACCTACTTTACTCACCACAAAAGTAAGCACTGATTATATTAAATTGCATGAAATATCAAAAATTTACTTAGTTGCATTTTAATCAGTCATTTTCTTTTTGAAAAAATTGTTCCACTAGAAGATTAAAAACAGTTTTTATTATTGGTCTAGAAAATAACTGTATGATTAATTTGCCTATCTTAAACAACAATACTAAGATCTTCGGTCATTAAAAAACAATCCATCAAAATATGATAACTTGCTTATATGAGTTTAATGGCTACAAGAATGTTGCCACTGAGAGAAAAATATTTGCTGGATTACGTCAATTTTTGGAACCTGATAATAAATCTTTTTACATATTAGCACCTATTTTATGAAAAATAGACTTTGATTAATCTAATTGGTTTAAAACGTTCAATAAACTTGAAGCAATTTAATTTGCCTTATGAAGGTCTAATTAGCACCTTTCTCTTAAATGCAAATAATAGATTATTATTACATGTTTCTTATGAAAATAATTCAAAATCTAATAATTATGCTTATCAGTTAAGAACATTTCATTTTACTTATGCTTATAATCACAAGCGATTAATTTATAAAAATTATTTATTAACTTCGTTATTAAGTTTAGTTTTTTTGTACTTATTACTGATACTCTTAATGAGTTTAAGTAGTTGATTATAAGAGTTATGCTTATTTTTCTCTATGGTATTTCGAAGAAAGTGGTGTATTTTATATTATCCTGCTAATATATTTTATAAATTATTTAATTATAATAGAGATGATATGCTATAAAGAAAGTCTACTTCTACATATGCAAATATCTGCGAAACTAAATATTGCATTTGATTTCTTACATAAATGGATACGTAATTGTAAGTGCTGACAGTGCAGCTAATAACTAAAGCTATTGCAGCCTAGATCGAAGCCATGCTGCGACAACATGCTGAAAACATCATCTTTATAAATGGGCGGCACAATGTGCCGTCGTCCTTAACTGTTATTTTTCACAGCTAAGTATACAGACTGGTATAGTCAATGTTTATATTAAGTGCCTAAGATCAGGAAAAATCCTAGCTGCAACAGAAGATGCTTTAAACAGTTTGTTACTACTGCCTTATATAAAGCGTGCAAAAAAAACTTCGAAGAGGTTGCTATAGTGGCTTGTACTATTACCTCAGAGACCATATTCCATGCTGATTTTCATGAAGCCATGAATGAAGTGGCCAGAGTTGTGCTTCTTGCTGAAAAAAGACATAGTCTCCCTGACTACCATCAATAGATTGAAACAGCAATAGCTTGAAGAGTAGGTGGGTAATAGTGCCTACTGAATTTAAGTAAGACCCTCTACATTTTATTTCTTGACAGATAAGCATATACAGTACGACTGTCAGGAAAGCTGATCGCCTTTTCAGAATAGGTCATTTGTATTTGGATTTATGCGCCAGTGTAATCCTTTCATCATAACAGCAAAACCCTGGACTGATTTTTCTGATTTCTTTATTAGTCATCATCATTTGGCGTCATTGACGCATAAACATAAACATAAGAAGAGCTAGTTGTAGTCAAAGATGATTATCGAGAATTAGAAACAAAACTTGGCTTAACTTCTCAATACCAATGCGAGCGCATGGCTTAATCGTATCTACAAGGCTTGCTATAAGAAACGATGTGGACCACAATTGGGTTTTTTTGGAATGAAATGGCAAAAATCTTATAGAACACACAGCACTAAACCATATTGGGTATACAAAACAGCTAAGATTGTAGCTTCACTCTACAAAGGTATGTAATCAAAAGTTAAGGCTGTAAGGCCAATAAAGTGCGTCTTACTTACTATCAAAAAGCCATGATACTGTGCGCTATCATAAAGTCATTCATGTTTTGTTGGAAAGGTTTTCAGCTAAGTATCATGTATCTATGAAGAAGGAAAAGAAAGATCGAGAATAGAACTGTTGGCCATTCTACAACTTCCAGTTATAGCACTCACTAGGCGTTAATAATAACGATTAGATCCGAGATTGAATTTGATTTTGCGACAATGAGGCTCAGACTACAAAGTCGATGCGTGAAGAACTGTATTTCGAGAAAAACAACTCTTTCAATGGTATTTAACTTCCTACTTTCTGCTCATAAAGTTAAAAAAGGCTAAATGGTAAAAAAACAGTGGATTTGAGTTTTGACCGAAATTGTGCTAAATTCTGTCAAATTTAAGGATGCAGAACAGATAGATTTACTAAGCATCAGAGTGGAACGTATAGCTTCTTGACCTTCATACACCATATTTGCTAATAACTTTTAGGATGGCGCCTTTATTAGGTATACAACGACTTAGTGTAATTACCATCCATACTTAAAAATAAAAAATGCTCTATAGTTAAATACAACAATTAGTTAAACACAACAATTAGGTTTTAGTTTTGATCTTTAATTTGAAGATATTATTGTAAATATTGATCTAGGAGTATCAAAAAATAATTGTCTAATTAGACAGATTTATTTATGTAATAAATAGTGCCTAACAATAGGTCAACATGGTTAGGATTAATAGATATTGAAAATTAACTTATACTATAATGAATTAGTTAATGAATTAGTAATTTTCAATAAACATAAAGCAGAGTATACTCATTTACTCATTTACTCATTTAATAAAAAAGAGAAAATTTATACTGTGATTTTTTCCAAATTAAAAAAAGCAAAACATCAACAATATCTTGAACAATTAGCAAAATTACCTCAGTCTGCCGATAAAGTTATTACACTTTACCAAACAAAAAGTTTTCGAAAAGTCCTATTAGATAAAATTGCCAACGCTCAACGGTATATTTATATTACTGCACTTTATTTTGAACATGATGATGCAGGAGAAAATATACTAAATGCGCTTTATCAGGCAAAAATGATACGACCAGAATTAGATATCAAAATAATGGTTGACTGGCATCGTGCTCAACGTTGTCGCATTGGTGAAAATAACAGTGCAACT
Source organism: Arsenophonus sp. (assembly GCA_046530935.1). Lineage (GTDB taxonomy): Bacteria > Pseudomonadota > Gammaproteobacteria > Enterobacterales > Enterobacteriaceae > Arsenophonus. The sequence goes on along the minus strand of JBHEQW010000080.1, from coordinate 21,977 downwards.
AATGCCGATTGGTATTATCAAATGGCAGTGGAACACCCAGGACTAAGTATTGCTGTTTTTGGTATTCCTATTAATAAACGCGAAGCATTAGGTGTTTTACATTTAAAAGGTATTATCCTTGATAATACTGTTATTTATAGCGGTGCTAGTATTAATGATGTCTATCTGCAGCAACACCAACATTATCGTTACGATCGTTATCATATATTAGATAATATTCAATTGGCTTGGACTATGAAAAGGTTTATCGACCAAAGCTTGCTGTCTTCACCTGCTATTCAGCGACTAGATCAAGCATATCGCCCCAACAATACTAAAATTAAAAGTTTAATTAAACAATTTCGCTATAACTTAAAAAGTTGTCACTATCAATTACAAAATAATGCTACAAATGAAGAGTTAGCAGTAACTCCATTAATCGGTTTGGGCAAAAAAAATGAATTAAATAAAACTATAACACATTTAATGAACAGTACAGAAAAAAAAATGATTATCTGTACACCTTATTTTAATTTACCTACTATTATAACTAGTATAATTAGCAAATTATTGCATAACGGGAAAGAAATTGAAATTATCATTGGCGATAAAACAGCTAATGACTTCTTCATTCCACCAGAAGAACCTTTTAAAATTATCAGTGCATTACCTTATTTATATGAAATTAACCTACGGCGATTTATCTATCAGTTACAACACTTCATAGATAAGCAGCAATTAACCATCAGATTATGGAAAGACGGAAAAAATACATATCATTTAAAAGGAATTTGGATAGACAATAACTGGCAATTAATAACCGGCAATAATCTCAACCCTCGTGCATGGGGACTAGATTTAGAAAATGCAATATTAATTCATGATCCAAAAAAAGTTCTACTACAACAAAAAAATAAAGAATTAAAATGTATAACAACCAATACTTATATTGTATACCATTATCAAGAGCTTGAAAATATCCGGCGCTATCCAGTAAAAGTTAAAAAACTTATCCTACGTTTACGAAGGATCCGAGTTGATAGTCTAATACGTCGTCTTCTCTAATAGTATAAGACACTAGCTCAATTTTTAACTGCTTTACTAAAAAAAGTTTTTTTCTAATAAAAAAAGTTATCAATAGATAAATCGCTAAAAATAGCTGCTAAATGTGGTGGTTTTTCTTAAAAAATTAAAATCAAGCAGTTTCTATCACCCATGATCTCACATGGTGAGATCAAATATTTATTTATCTATTTCATTTTGCTGCTGCTAGGCAGCAGGCCAATCTGGCTACTCTCACTCATCCTTTCTTTCAGTTACCTCAGTAACTACCTTACCAATATTGCCGCCTTATGATGTCTACTCCTCTTACTCACTCTTCCAATTAAGATAAATCTTAAAGAACCTAATCTCAAAAATAATCTAAAATTTTTCTTTCTCTTAAATAAGAGACCTTCATAGTTGTTAGGTTAAGCCTTTTCTCTCCTGGTCATTTATTAGTAATTGGTTAGCTTAATGTTCTATCGCTACTCTTACTACACCAAGCCTATCTAGGTGATAGTTTTGAAGACCACTTGTATATGGCTATTAATATGAGAAAACTATGCAGCAGTGGTGCATTTCAACCAGATCCTGTCGTACTAAAAAATGAGCCATCAATCTACCAAACACACCAAGTTTGACTTACTTCAGCCAAAGGGATGTTATGAGCCAATATTGAGTTGCAAAAGACCAACGTCAATATAAACTTTTTATCAGCATATCAGCTTGTTATCATCCTCAGAGTCCCCCTGTTTATTAGTTGATAAACAGATCTATTTTCATTCAGAAGCATAAGCTTTCTAAAAGCTAGAATCTCACTATTATCAAGAATATAATAGTGGTTTTACTGAATAATTTAGCTTTAACTTCAAATCAATTTTTCATGGGATACAAAAAAGTTTTATTACTTAAGACTGATTAACTGATTGGAGTAACTCTTAATTATGGAGCTAAATATATTATATGCATAAGAGTAGCAGAGTAATCTTCAATCTGTTTACCAGAATTAAAATAATAGCATTTTATATACACATTCATGTTGCGCCTATTAAATCAATCGACCATAGAATTCGTTTAAAGATGCATATTGGTTCTATAAAAAATCAGTGTACTATACAAAGTTACTGTAATAGTAACTGTCAAATTTATGTTTTTCGATTACTCAAGGTTTAAATAGTCTAAAGGATAGTCTGTAAATTCTTTATCACTCTTTGTAAGTATACAAACACTACCCTTTTCTAGATACCACCTATAGAAGGTAATAGGTTAAAATCATGTAAAAAGTTCAACCATTTGTAACCGAGATCTTGGTTTTGAAAAGACAGATAAAAATATATTCGATTGGTATCGATATACGTATATATTAAAAGATAACATCGTAAAGTTTCGTTTAGCATTTTACAGAAGATAATTAACATCTATACGTGCATCTTATGCGTAACCAGGCTACGTAAGCCTTTTAAATAAATGTTTTATACTTCAGATTTTTAACTAAGCTGGCGATAGCATGATCCAGCAACAACATGAGGAATATAACTTTTGATCATCAAAATGATCTCGTTTTTAGTATTTAGTAACGGTAAAAGTTTTGTCATGCTTCATAACGATTAGCAAAAGTAAGTTTAAGCTACTACTACTTACATGAATAGTAGTAGAAGTTATCTTGAGTATTGTAGTTGCCTGACAATAAATCATTATTATGATGGATGATAATTTTCGCCATTAACTATATCCATCAGTACCAGTTATTGCCATGAACATACGCTCCATACTATAAGCGTATATATTAATGATATGAAACCAAATACCTACTTTTACTCACTAAAACTAATTAACATATGACTTATTCCTTTTGCACTTAACTTCAATATCCGAAATTGATTAGAGAAAACCTTATAAACCACCAGCAGCTGTACATTTAGCCAAGATTGCTTGCTCTAGGTTTGCTAATTTAGTGCATCAAACATTAAAAACGTAATATTACAATGTTAGCTAAATCTAGACTAGCCCAAATTCTTTACACTATCCTATTTTACTGTTAAGCTGTTCATAAAATTTTTCCGTTTTATTCTTAGGTATCTTAGGTATAAGAATACTAATGGGAGGTATATGTCTATGATTTTAGTTTAGCTGGGAGGATGCAAGATCCTTCACCTAACGCCAGTGAAGCCACTCTTCTCACTTAAGTTCAATTGCCTTAAGTATTTTCTAAACCACCAACACATTATGTTGGTTGAATTATAATAATTATAATTAACAGTGAGCTATTGCTCAAAAGATTTTCCTGAAAACTTGGCATTAAATACTTCAACACTTAACCTTAGTTCCTCATAAATACGACCTCAATATTCTATCAGAATAGATATTTGCCCTGTACACTATCAAGAACCACCTACTTGCTTAACCATTAAAATGGTTGCTAGAAAATAATCTAGCCTTTATCCGTCTTAACATTGCATGCGCCATAATTAATGTTGAACACCTGCCTCACCACTTACTATTAAGCTTTCTGATAGCAGTTTTTTATCTACTTTATTATCACTTGTTTCAGTATTCGCACCTCTAATACAACTAATAGCATAGCACAACAACACTAAGTATTGTTACCGAAGCTTTCGTAGCATGACTTTAGCCTCCTTATATCTTCCGCTAAGGTCAATACTTGCTCACTTGAGGCTAGTACTTAGATATTATGTATTCTTTAAATTACACATATTTACTAAGTAAATATTAACCTGGCTATCTATCTAAGCCTTTCAGGTTCGTTTCCAACTTAACCATACCGTCAGAACTCTAATCGACTGTCTTGGTTGTTTCCCCCTTCACTAGAGAAGGAGCTGTGTTTAGCGTGATAACATTTTCAGTGTTCATGGTTTGATTTGCATCGGATTGGTAAAGTCTAGTTGACTACTCACTATTCGAAATAGTGCTCTACACATTTTTCTAGTTTGATTAACCTTTTATTTCAGCTATAAAGCCACAGCATTCAAAATCCACTAATTTTTAATATTAGTCTATTCAATTTTTCAGTTGTTGTTACCAAACATTCAACAATTATTCATGCATCCTACAACTTAATCAAAAGTTAATACTCAATTTCTATATTATGGATTATGGCCATCTTATGCGATCCTGTTACAGAATATAAATCACTGATCTTGTTCTACCTTAATAGAACAAGATGTATGTAGTTACCACCGCCATCGTCCCCATTTCACATTCATTCCACCTTATAAAGGTCCTATTTGGCTTTGTTGTTAAACTTGAGAATTTTTTAAGTTCTATTTCAATGTACTTCGTGATACATAGCACTGTTATGATATGCCATCACTCTATGGTTGAGTCAATTGAGCAACCGTCTCGCGCCCAGTAAGCCAATTACTGTACAACAACGTACATTGTTTAAAGTTTTATCTCTCGCGCACTACCAAACCATATTCAAAATTTAAACATGATAACATGTACTAACTACGCCTAGCCTTCTGCTTCTTCAAGCTCACTATAAACTTAGACCCTCAGATTGAGGTATCCAGAACATTCTTCTAGCGCTTCTCTCTAGAAGAATGTTAGTTAATTTTTTCTCATAGTATTATACTGCGATATTTGAGACAATCCATTCTCACTAGAACATCGTCGGCTATTTCTGGTTTCATATCAGCTTATCGACGCTTTTCGCAGGATTAGTGGGTCCTATCTCCATCTAAGTTGCCTGCATAGGCAGGCTATCATCGTGCACGCTTAATTAGCTTAAGCCAAGAACCTTAAAGTATCTTATTTTTTGGTTATAGCTGCGTATTTTTAACAACTCTTTGTTACTCAAAACTCCATTGACATGGAGTTAATGTACGCTGGCCATTTCAAATTAGAAATGCTGACACTTGCTCATACTCATGAGCATTTTTACATCATAAACAACCAAATTAACAAACTGATTAAAGTTTTAAAAGTTCTACTTACTACTTTTTCAAGTAGTCTATGCATTTCAATTTTTAACTTCTTACGAATTATTAAAGAGTATTATTACTTTCAGTATACTATTGCTATACCTGCTAGATAAATAAACTCTTATCTATTCTAAAGAATAGATAAGAATAAACCAGATCTAACTACTGGTTTATTCTTATGCGCTCATCAGTAATATTTGTAGGACCGAGTAGATTTAAACAACAGGCCAGGTCTATGATAATGGAGCGCTATAATAATCTTATGAGCCGCAATCCTAATATAATACCTTATTTTCTCAATCTTCATCATACAATCTGTGTGGACACTCACATTCCATCTATCTAAATCTAGATAAGGAGGTGATCCAACCGCAGGTTCCCCTACGGTTACCTTGTTACGACTTCACCCCAGTCATGAATCACAAAGTGGTAAGCGCCATCCCGTGGGTTAAGCTACCTACTTCTTTTGCAACCCACTCCCATGGTGTGACGGGCGGTGTGTACAAGGCCCGGGAACGTATTCACCGCGACATGCTGATCCGCGATTACTAGCGATTCCGACTTCATGGAGTCGAGTTGCAGACTCCAATCCGGACTTTGACGTACTTTCTGAGTTCCGCTTCCCCTTGCAGGCTTGCCTCTCTTTGTATATGCCATTGTAGCACGTGTGTAGCCCTACTCGTAAGGGCCATGATGACTTGACGTCATCCCCACCTTCCTCCGGTTTATCACCGGCAGTCTCCTTTGAGTTCCCGACCAAATCGCTGGCAACAAAGGATAAGGGTTGCGCTCGTTGCGGGACTTAACCCAACATTTCACAACACGAGCTGACGACAGCCATGCAGCACCTGTCTCAGCGTTCCAGAAGGCACTCCCTTATCTCTAAGGGATTCGCTGGATGTCAAGAGTAGGTAAGGTTCTTCGCGTTGCATCGAATTAAACCACATGCTCCACCGCTTGTGCGGGCCCCCGTCAATTCATTTGAGTTTTAACCTTGCGGCCGTACTCCCCAGGCGGTCGATTTAACGCGTTAGCTTCGGAGGCCATAGTTCTAGACCACAACCTCCAAATCGACATCGTTTACAGTGTGGACTACCAGGGTATCTAATCCTGTTTGCTCCCCACGCTTTCGCACATGAGCGTCAGTCTTTGTCCAGGGGGCCGCCTTCGCCACTGGTATTCCTCCACATATCTACGCATTTCACCGCTACACATGGAATTCTACCCCCCTCTACAAGACTCTAGTTAACCAGTCTTGGATGCCATTCCCAGGTTAAGCCCGGGGATTTCACATCCAACTTAATTAACCGCCTGCGTGCCCTTTACGCCCAGTAATTCCGATTAACGCTAGCACCCTCCGTATTACCGCGGCTGCTGGCACGGAGTTAGCCGGTGCTTCTTCTGTCGCTAACGTCAATTGCTAAGGTTATTAGCCCTAACACCTTCCTCACGACTGAAAGTACTTTACAACCCTAAGGCCTTCTTCATACACGCGGCATGACTGCATCAAGCTTGCGCTCATTGTGCAATATTCCCCACTGCTGCCTCCCGTAGGAGTCTGGGCCGTGTCTCAGTCCCAGTGTGGCTGATCATCCTCTCAGACCAGCTAGAGATCGTCGCCTAGGTGAGCCTTTACCTCACCTACTAGCTAATCTCATATGGGTTCATCCGAAGGTGTGAGGCCAAAAGGTCCCCCACTTTGCTCCTTAGAGATTATGCGGTATTAGCCACCGTTTCCAGTGGTTATCCCCCTCCTTCGGCTAGATCCCCATACATTACTCACCCGTACGCCGCTTGCCGGCAAGGAAGCAAGCTTCCTCCCGCTGCCGCTCGACTTGCATGTGTTAGGCCTGCCGCCAGCGTTCAATCTGAGCCATGATCAAACTCTTCAATTAAAAGCTTGATGCTCAAAGAATATTTTACTAATTATAACACCTTTTTTATTCAGCTAACTTTGTTGAGGTTTTTATTGCCTTCGCCGTAAGCCTGTTAAAATAGCGTTATTACTTATTAATTCATACATAAATTAACTGTTTTTACTCTTTAAGACTTTAAAATCAAATATTTTATTTTTGATAATGTCTTGCGAGTGTCCACACAGATTGTCTAATTAATTGTTAAAGAGCATGCGACCTCAATGGCACAATTTGAGTGCCGCAAAGTACAGCATATATTACATTTTTCATCTGAATTCACGGTTACTCTTTTATTCACTTACCTATTGATGAACAGGTCGCGATAACAGATTATCATTATAGGAGGTTTTCTAAAATTAACAACTATTATTTACATTTTTCTTTTTAATTTCTCATTTATTGTGCCAACTTTGAATTAATAGTATTTATGTAGTTGCTAATAACGATCTTTAATCAAGGTTTTGAATTCTTATAATTCTATATTTAAGAAACAAACCTGACATCTTCAAACAATATTAAAAATTTTTTTATTGTTTAGCAAAAATAATACCATTTTTAATGTCTATAGTTACTTGCTTGCCAGGTATTAATTTACCTGCTAACACCTGTTTAGCCAATGGATTTTCTATCTCTTGTTGGATCGCTCGTTTCAAAGGGCGCGCGCCAAATATCGGATCAAACCCAGATTGCCCCAATTTTTCTAACACAGATGATGTAATTTTTACTTTATAGCCTTGTTCTTCTATACGCTTATATAAACGATCCAGTTGGATCTTGGCAATTTCTGTAATTTGCTCTTTATTGAGTGGATGAAATACCACAACTTCATCAATACGGTTAATAAATTCAGGCCTGAAACTATGGCTGACAAGTTCCATGACTGCCTCTTTCATCTCATAATATCCTAAGCTACCAAAACTCTCTTGGATCAAACTAGAACCCAAGTTTGATGTCATAATGACAACAGTATTAAGAAAATCTACTGTTCTTCCTTGTCCATCTGTCAAACGTCCATCATCCAGAACCTGTAATAAAATATTGAAAACATCTGGATGAGCTTTTTCAATTTCATCTAACAAAATAACAGAATAAGGGCGTCGGCGAATTGCTTCTGTTAAATAACCGCCTTCTTCATAGCCTACATAACCAGGAGGTGCACCAACTAATCTGGAGAGAGAGTGTTTTTCCATAAATTCAGACATATCAATGCGTACCATTGCATCCTTAGTATCAAATAAAAAATTTGCCAGTGCCTTACATAGCTCAGTTTTACCAACACCTGTAGGACCTAAAAATAAGAATGAGCCAATAGGCTGATTTGGATCTGATAAACCAGCACGACTACGCCGAATAGCATTAGATACCGCATCAATAGCTTCATTCTGACCAATGACACGTTTATGCAGATCTTGTTCCATATTAAGTAACTTTTCACGTTCACTTTTTAATATTTTTGCAACAGGGATGCCTGTCCAACGCGCCAATATTTCAGTAATCTCTGCATCAGTAACTTTATTGCGCAACAACTTCATGGTGTTACTTTCCGCTTTAGTGGCAACTTCAAGTTGTTTTTCTAATTCAGGAATTTTCCCATATTGTAATTCTGACATTTTAGCTAAATCACCACTACGTCGAGCTTGTTCCATACTTATACGTGCATTTTCTAATTCCGATTTTATATGCTGTGTACCAATAAGCTCTGCTTTTTCTGCTTTCCACTCTTCTTCTAGCTCTGAATATTCTCGTTCTTTTTCTATTAGTTCTTTCTCCAACATTGTAAGGCGCTTTTTACTGGCTTCATCAGATTCTTTTTTTAGTGCTTGCTGTTCAAGTTTTAATTGAATAATCCGACGTTCTAAACGATCAAGTGCTTCCGGTTTAGAATCCATCTGCATTCGTAAGCTAGCACCGGCTTCATCAATTAAATCTATTGCTTTATCAGGTAGCATACGATCAGAAATATAACGATTTGATAAACTGGAAGCAGCAACAATAGCAGGGTCAGTTATCTGTACATGATGATGCAACTCATAACGTTCTTTAAGTCCCCTTAATATTGCAATAGTGTCCTCAACGCTAGGTTCAGCAACATAAATTTTTTGAAAACGGCGCTCTAGTGCCGCATCCTTTTCAATATATTTATGATATTCATCAAGGGTAGTCGCACCTACACAATGTAATTCTCCTCTGGCTAGTGCTGGTTTTAACATATTACCGGCGTCCATCGCACCTTCAGCTTTACCTGTACCAACCATCATATGTAATTCATCAATAAACAGAATTACACTTCCTTCTTTTTTAGCTATATCGTTCAAAACGGCCTTTAACCGTTCCTCAAATTCACCACGATATTTTGCTCCAGCCAGCAAGGAACCCATATCTAAAGAGAGAACGCGTTTATTTTTTAGCCCTTCTGGTATTTCACCATTAACAATTCGTTGAGCGAGACCTTCAACGATTGCTGTCTTCCCTACCCCTGGTTCACCAATTAAAACAGGATTGTTTTTTGTTCGGCGCTGGAGAACTTGTATTGTTCGGCGAATCTCTTCATCACGTCCAATAACAGGATCGAGTTTACCTTGTTCTGCTTTTTCAGTTAAATCAACTGTGTATTTTTTAAGTGCTTGACGCTGATCTTCAGCACCTTGGTTATTAATATTTTCACCGCCACGCATTTGTTCTATTGCCTTTTTTATATTTTCTTTATTCGCTCCCATTGTTTTAAGCGTATCTTCCAGGGAAGTTTTGGCATCAAAAATTGCCAGCAGAAATAGCTCTGAGGATATAAATGTATCACCTTTTTGTTTTGCCAACTTATCACATAAATTTAAGTGTCGAATAAGATCATTTGATGGCTGGATATCACCAGCAATACCATACACCCTAGGTAAGGTATTGAGAATATCTTTTAATTTATTACTAAGCTTACTGACATTAACTCCTATAGATGTCAATAAAGGACGTAATGTACCGCCTTCTTGTTTTAACAAGGCAATAACTAAATGTACTGGTTCAATAAATTGATTATCTTGTCCAATTGCTAAAAATTGAGCATCAGATAGTGCTTGTTGGAATTTGTTGGTAAGGCGATCCAAACGAATAATACCTCTAAAATAGAATTAGAATCATTGCAGATAAAATAAGGTTTTATTTCATATAATTCAAGTTACTTACGATAAAAATCACTATTGATATAAAAAAATAATTAATATGGTTAAATATTTATTTTAAACAGAACAATCCTCCCATTCGTCATGTTTATCCTATCACGGCGATAGGATAAATGCATTAGTTTACTAATCCTACAATAGGTTCCACAATAAAGTTGGTGATACCAACTGCACTCAACTTAAAACACGCTATCAAGCAAAAATCGGCTAGATATTTTATCATAAAAATAAGCTTTAAAGCTTTGCGTTAATTCTAGATTATGTGCAAAAAAAGTACTTTTGACTTACCTACCTATTTCAAATTTTTATGGTAATATCAGGTCTAAAAGCAGGCTTTATAATAGATGAAACAGGTGATTTAAATTATTTTATTCCCTTTTCCTTGGATCTCATCACACAAACATCTCCAGGTAGGCATGTACAGCAGGAATTTTCATTCCTCCTTCATCACAAAATAAAGAAGGAAAATAGTCTGTTGTCATATCATGCCACACATCTATTTTCACTCAGAACCATCAGAACTATATGCAGCATCTGTTTACCGATCAGGATTTTTTTCTTTAGCCAAATAGATAATATGCTGGCCATATGTGCACATAATTAAGCAAGTAAAACTGTAATGCTAGAGGTTATTGTGCAATTTTCATTAAATTATTGCGATTTTATTTCAACAATCGATGTTGATCTATCTAGCATTCAACCACTAGATTGAAACTGTTATAATGTGAAAAACTATCGCTACCAATACTCATTATGCTATAATCTATAACTGTTTTAGATTGTGGCAAGTTCGAATATATTAACCTATCCATTTTACCAATCCATATCATCTTTGTTCATCAGTGCATCTGCTTTGAGCATATTAATTAATATAACCATATCTGCAGGAATATCTGCGTGCCATTCCATTTCAATACCTGTACTAGGGTGATATAAACGTAACATCCTAGCATGGAGTGCCTGCCGATTAAAATTGTTCATAATTTGACGAAACTCTTCTGAGATACCTTTTAATGAACGTGGACAACCAGTATATACCTTGTCACCAACTAAAGAATGATTAATATGCGCCATGTGAACACGAATTTGATGCGTTCTGCCTGATTCTAACCTCAATCTAAGCCTGGTATGGTTGCGAAAATGTTCCATGACTCGATAATGCGTAATAGCTGGTTTTCCAAGCGGATGAATAGCCATATGTGTTCTCTTAGTTGTGTGACGAGCAATAGGTTCATCTACTGTCCCACCAGCAATCATACGACCATTTACTAGCGCTTCATATTCACGAGTAATCTTTCTTAGCTGCAAAGCTTCAACTAAATGATTCTTAGCAGTTATTGTTTTTGCTATAACCATTAATCCGGTAGTGTCTTCATCAAGCCGATGAACGATCCCTGCTCGTGGAACATTTATAATCTCAGGATAGTAATATAAAAGCGCATTTAGTAATGTTCCATCTTGATTTCCTGCGCCAGGATGAACTACTAAATCACGAGGTTTATTAATGATAATTATTTCGTCATCTTCATAAACAATATTTAAGGGAATATTTTGTGGCTGCCAACGTACTTCTTCTTCAAGAAGTACATCAATAGTAATTTGTGCAATGCCAAATACTTTTTTTTTCGGCCTATTTATAATCTTCCCATTTACATGCACTCTATTATCTAAAATCCACTCTTTAATACGTGAACGAGAATAATCAGGAAATAATTCAACTAATGCTTGATCTAAACGTTTGCCAATTTGCAATTTTAGAATTTGTGCCTGAAGTTGGAATTGTTGAGCCATAAAATTATCTACAGTAATTTTTTTTGACAACATTGCTGTTTTAATTAAAATAATTGTTATTGTAACTCATATTCAATTAGAGTAGTTATTGCGATCTCCAAAAAATATCAAGAGGAAATAACCAAGTGATTAGAAGTATAAGATATTTGCTTGCAGCAACTATATTTAGTTTACTTATTATAGGATGCTCTAGCAATAAGGATATTGTAACAGAAAACTCTCCTGGTGATATCTATAGCAGTAGCCAAGATAAACTACAAAACGGCAATTATAAAGAAGCAATAAAATTATTAAAAATCTTAGATAATCGTTATCCATTTAGCCCTTATACACAACAGGCTCAGATAGATATGATCTATGCCTACTATAAATCAGCGCAGCTGCCATTAGCAATAGCAAGCATTGACAGATTTATTCGCCTTAATTATTTAACACATCCAAATATTGACTATATTTTGTATATGCGCGGCATTACCGCACAAGCATTAGAGGATAGCGCACTACAAGACTTTTTTGGCATTGATCACTCAGATTGCGATCCTCAACATGCAATTATGGCCTTTAGATACCTTAGTCAACTGGTTAAGTTTTATCCAAACAGCCTATATTCAACAGATGCCAGTAAACGTTTAGCCTTTCTGAAAGAGCGTTTAGCAAAATATGAACTAGCTATCATTAAGTATTATAATAAACATTTTGCTTATATTACTGTTATTAATCGCACTGAACAAATGCTAAAAAATTATCCAGATACCGAGTCAACACGTAATGCACTAAAATACATGGAAATAGCCTATAATAGGTTAGGGTTAACTGAGGAAAAAAATAAAGTTGCAAAATTAATCGCATCTAATCCTGACTAGCGGCATAGTATCACTACAATTTATTGGATAAAAACACTAAAATAGTTTTACTATTTTTATCATTAATTCCAAGACCACAAAAGATAGTATATTTTTCTTAAATAATTCAGTTTTAACTTTGAACTAATCCTTGAATAGGATGCAATGGAATTTTGCAATCTAACAGTGATTGAAGTAGTTCCTAATTGTATAGCAAAATATATTTATGCGGAGTGATCTCAACCTATTTATCAGAACTGAAATGATGGCTTTGCAGCACATCTTTTATCCCATTAAATCGCTCGGCAACACTATTCGTTTAAGAATAGCTCTTTAGCTTGACTAGGTCATGTGTTCTTATATCAAGATCTGTATACAAACTAGTGAATTCATGTTTTCTGTTGGCTCAACATTTTCGCATAGAAAAAAGGAAATCTATAAATTCTTTGCCATTGTCTATAAGTTACCAGATGTATATCCACTTAGGATACTAGGTTAAAATCACATAATAAGCGTCTCGAGCATTAGCTATTGTGTCTTTGACCTTCTAAAGTTGTATAAAGATGCATTGGAATGGCGTAATCTATACCTAAAACAAAGGTAACGTCGCAAAGTTTTGTTTAGCATTTGCGAAAGATATTCATATGTCTAATGTAGATAACCAGGCTCTTAGCATTTAAACATTTTATACTAGTTCGGCTTTGAGGCTTACTCCACTGCTTCATTTTACATAAATTTTTCACTCCACTCGTAAACAGCGAGCTCTAAACAAGATCAGTATTACGTGGGTTCAGAAATTTGCATGCGGATACTTGACTGTTAGCAAGTCTGTGATATAGATGAAAAACATTTATTGCAGGAAATAACTACGTCTCCATGAGCAGATGAGATCATCGTAGGCAAACTATAGAAAATATGGCTGCGATCATAAGCCTATGTTGGCAAAGGTTATTGCTTTGTTCACAAAGCAATTATGCAAGCATATCTGTATTTTAATTGTTGTACTTTAAAACAATCATCTGCACTTCAACCAAGATAATTTACTAAATAAAACGACCATACAGCATGAAATCTAGTCACCAATTCTTTTAATTAGCTGATATAACTGTTCATATTTTAAATGTAAAATTTCTTATAAATAACTCTTTAATCACCTGACCTTATTAGCTGATAGTAATTAATTTCATGCTCGATTGAAAATGTTACATACCATTTTCTCTCCATACGAGAAAAGTATGGATTCTTTATCAAGAATTACTTCAAGAAAACGGTTAACACACTCTGCATTTTACACTCTTCAAGAATTTCATCACTCATATGACGCTCTAAATATTTTTTGCGATTAAGAGACAGAGATTTATTCTTCCCTTTTATCTCATTCTATAGCGTGTTTTCTAACTTCCATATATGTAATAGAATGTTTCTATTTAAAGGATTTAAGGAAAATTTTTCTTCAATTTCAACAATACTATTTGATGCATTTATGTTGGCTGTTGCCTCTAAAACAAGAAAGCACTGACGCTATCTAAACACTGGTTTCAAATCAATCAATGGTTGTCTTTGCTGATCCACTCTGTAAAATCAAACTGTTCAATATACATCACAGATAACTAAATCATTTATCATTATGATCTAGATTTGCTATAGGACTCACAGTAAGATCAATTAAATATTTTCTTACAAAATAGGATTTTGCAACAATATCAGTCTCTCTAACCATAATGAATTTCCCCAGCAGATAATATGTTCACTGTAATAATATTGGTATGATAAAACGCAATGCGTTGCTTCAATGGATGAATCGTTATCATCTAAGATATTGTCGCAGGCCAACATAATGAAATGTAATTCCATGTTGGAATGGAGTGATAAAAAAAGAGTCTCTTTGATCTGTATGACTGTTTACTTTTTCATGGCAACCTCTTTAACTAAAATCGTTCATACAGTATAATTAATTTTTACCAACAACCTTTACCAACATAGCCTATTCCCCACTAAAACCATATCCATAAATATGCAATCTTTACATGAATAGTGCTTGTTCTACGAACATCTATATTTTAATCTAGTAAAAACAATTAATAAAATAATTATTTTAATTTAGAAGAGTTGGAGTGGTGGTGTGTGTAAGCTAGTTTTTTATTTTTTTAAAGAAATAAAAACAGATAATTAATTAATAATGCAAAAAGATAAGTAACTTATGCAAGTTATGTAGAAAGCATTTTTGATAAAACATAACAATCTAATTGTGACATTAACTAGAGACTCAATAAAACCGATCAAAAATTATTTTTTCTTTTTTCTATTAATTATTGCTATACTGAAAATTAATAACTCTATGAGACCATAGCACACTATGGTATCATCGGTTCAACTACGTTACTTCTATGGAAGTTCATGATCTGAATACGGTTTTATACTTTTCAATATCTTAATTTATATTAATTCATCTAAATATAGATTGTAATTAAGCTCCTAGAAATCGGAACCCGTCTAAATCATGAAGACAACATGAAACCTCACGTGTTAGACTGTCTATTTATTTGAAGCGCTTTATAAGCTACCTTAAGAAATTAATGATAACAACAGACCGACTAAATTTTTTATGACACCTCAAAAGAGGTCATACAGCAATGAGTATAACTATTGCTCCACGATTTTTTCTCGACACACAAGTATTATAGCTTCCTCTAGTCACAATTACCAAGGATTTTGATCAACGCCAATATCTAAGCAGCCGATGACGCTGAATACAACTGCATTGATTTGCGCAGGCAGTAACTTAAAATATGGTTGACGATGAATTCATCACCTATAGGGAACTAGTGATAATCCACATCTACTTCGCTACCTAGATGAACATTAAAGATAACGAGCCGATAGACCTGAGGAAATGCTGACATGATAAAATGATGATTTCTATTTTTTTTACCAAGATACATAGAGTGTAATTTACAAAAATGCATATTCCAACCTTAATCAAATTGCTTTTCAGGATTGACCACCCACACTGAAATAAATTTCTTGAAAAACATGATGAAAGTATCAACTTGTAGAGGCGTCTATCTGTTGAGGGAAATGCTTTCCTGCTGCACTTATGGTATGATATATGTGGCTTCAACCATGCCACACTGGCCAGTGTGGCATGCGGGTGGTGGAGAGACAGCTACTGCTGTACCGTTTCTGAATGTTCTAACAACCATTTTTCTGGCAAATCTCTAAATTAAAAACATGCAATTCATATGACGTCAAAAAATCTACCGAGCAATGGTTATCACAGCAGATTCATATCTTATACGACTATGACTGGCAATACATTACTTTCACTATACCAAATCTTCTTTGAAGTTTTTTAATAATAACTGACCTCTACTCAACACCATGTTTCTCACCACAACACATCTTTGGGCTATACTGCAAGTTATCTATATAAATATGGCATCGAAATTACTATCTTCTATGCCTCGTATACTTATGGTCAATAACTCAATCAACATCCGCATCTTCATGTTTTTATTACTCATAGCAATTTGAATATTAAACATGCTGTATGCTGTGATGTGTTTTTCAAAAAAAAGAGCTATTGAAGAAATTTGCCGAGACGCTGTAATATCTTGCTGCTGCATCACAGCTATGACCTGATAAATCCCAATATGGGATGTTGTGTCTTAACCTGGTCTTTTGGAATACTAGTACCAGAAGGCATTGGTAGAGTTATCTGAAGGCACACGGTACAAATGATTATTAAAAAGTGCATTTAGCTAATAAAGACAAAAAGAGGCGCGCGTCATAAGTCATAAGGTCTGAAAAATATCGCTAGCCAACACATTAAATGGCAACTTGTATCCATATCAAAATTGCTGCACTACCGATGCGTAGTGGTTGTACATCATTACTATGAGCACAAAAGACCTATATAAACAATACTGACAGCAAACTCTGATACAGAAAAAAATCATTGGGCCCTATATTACACATATTCCGACGAGGCATTTTAAGATTGTGGTTATCATACTTTCTTGTTAAATTATAAACAAGTCACCTCATCACTAAAGGTGTATAAAGGACTTGGAAATGATGGTTGGCAAAAAACTAAAAAAAATTTAGGTTCGCCATTTCTGATAAAATGGGTTACTGCGCACAGATCTGTGCAAATGTATTCTGTATAATTACAGGAAAACTTTTTATCGACGCTCATCATCTTAGCAAAAACAGGCAACAAAATTGCTGTCAGAAAGAATGCATAAAATAGAAAAAACGATTATTATTAAGAAGTTAAGCGTATAGCTAATCTCTCTAAAATTACTGCATAAAATCAAAAAAAATAAACACTCTTATGAAATTTTCACTTCATAAACCTCAGCAAACTGATTCTATTTTATTTTATCAAAAATGAGTGGCTTTTTGTCTTAAGTTAAAGAGCGACTCAATTTCCTAACCATAAAGTGATGGTAGCGATATGATTGTTATAGCATAACAAGTAAATGTATAAAAATTACACATCTTCTATCAAGATAGCTTATCTTCTTGAAGAACGGTTAAATAAACTTAGCAAATAACAAGTCTTTTTAATTAATCGCAATTAATCCTCACACTATACACTGTAAAAAAACTTAAAAGTTTTTTAAAGATACTTCTTTACTAATATTCAGACACATAATGTGGAAAATAGTTATCTGTTAATCTAATATTGTTTTTAGAAAAACTAGCTAATTGAGTTCAAGATAACATGATCAACTATTTTAATAAAAAGATAAAATTAATTGAATTAATACTAACACTCGCAGTTGTAATTAGTGGATTATTATCCATTATTTATTTGCTGATTTTTAATTCAGGTAATATTACTTCTTAAGTAAAGTAATAAATATGACGATAAAAAATTTTTTTTATTTTAACCAAAAAAACTTATTATAAATTTAACAAGATTAAATATATTTGCATGAAATTTATAATTTAAATTTATTAAAAAAGAGGATTGAATGACCTATATTGTTGCTCTCACAGGCGGAATAGGAAGCGGTAAAAGTACTGTTTCAGATAAATTTGCATCATTAGGAGTACCAATTATTGATGCAGACATAATTTCAAGACAAATTGTTATGCCTAATACTTATACTCTTAACATAATAAAACAACATTTCGGTTCAACCATTCTCAATAACTATGGCTATTTAAATCGCGCCAAATTAAGAAAAAAAATATTTAGCAATTTAAAAGAAAAAAATTGGTTAAATAATTTGCTTCATCCTTTAATACGTCAAGAAACACAACGCCAGCTAACTTTAATTAACTACCCATATGTAGTTTGTGTTATTCCGTTATTAATTGAAAATAATCTAGAGCACATTGCTAACCGAGTGCTAATCATTGATGCAACACCAAAAGAACAAATAACTCGTATAATTAAGCGTGATAGAATTAGCAAAGAAGAAGCAAAAAATATTTTATCTAATCAAATTAGCCGAACAATGCGATTACAAAAAGCTGATGATATAATTAATTATCATGATAACAAGTTAACACTTGATGAAACTATAGCGAAATTACATCGGAAATATTTACAATTAGCTATGAATGCTTATCAGCAAATACATAATGAGTAATACTACTTCTACCATTATTTATAACCATTCATTAAATTAAAAATACGATCTTGGTTTCGCATAGAGTGGTACTTCAGCAAATTGTTGACTTAAAAAACATCAAATCATTATGTAGTAGATTAGCTTTTTTTCTTGCTACTTTGTAAATTAATCGAAGTATTAGATCTAAGCCATATACGTTCAGTCATTATTAAAGAATTAGATAAACAAAAAATTAAACTTAATAAATGCTGTGCTGATCTTTATGAAGATAAAACACTGATTAAAAATTTTCTAAGAGAACTCCAAGAAAATCTCTTTTTATGTAAGCGAAGCAACACTTATTGATCAATCCTTAGAGAAGGATAAAGTTATTAATATTGCTATTCTGAGGTTAAGCATATACAGTGGTTGTTGTAGTTTTATTTTATCAGCCTTATATTTGTGTTTAAATACTCATAAAAAAGAGATAAAAACTAGAAATAACTTTTTGGTTTATGAAATCTTTCCGTTACATTCTGTTTTAAATAAGCAATTAAATTTGATATCCGCAAGTCTAATACATTCACCAACCAAAAAAATATAATGACTTTCATCAAAGTAGTGTTAAAAATGTTGATCCAACCAGAATAAAATTACAGATAAATCTATCCATATATCCTTAAATTTCTGGACATAAAACACGTTTTGCTATCAGATTCTCACATGAAGATAGTGAAAATATTATTCTATCTGATAGATTACCATTTAAATTAGCCTATTGTTAGGAGTAATTATGGCAGATAAGCTCATGGTAAAATGTCCAACTTGCCATAAAATTGTCATTTGGCAAGAAAGTAGTCTTTATCGTCCTTTTTGTAGCAAACGTTGTCAATTAATTGACCTAGGTAAATGGGCTGCTGAGAAAAAGCATTTTAGTCAACTAAATATTTCTGAAATAGAAGTTATTAGAAAATCTATTATATGAAGCATCATATTCTTCTATCATGCTTCGTGAATCTATTCTACATCTTTAAATTTGACGTTCTTTACTAGCAAAGGCTGTTTACACCCCAGCTTAAATTACATCTTAGCTGGTTCTAGCTTTTTCAAGTAGAGTATAGCAGCTATAATACCATTAAAATGGTTATTTTTAAAGCATGCTTCTTCCTGCATCTAATAATTATAGCTTCACTGTCGCAAAAGTCAATTTCAATTTGATTCATTGTTCTTATTAACACAAAGTGATCTGATTGTAACTCGTAGGAATGCCAGCAATTCTTCTCGATCGTTCTCCAGCTTTTTCATCACTGCGGGATATTTCTCTGAAAACCTTGCCAACAAAACATCAATGGATTCATTAGTAATAGCATGGCTCTCTGACTAATAAAAGGAACCAATGATGCAGCTAATAAAGCCATTGATGTTTTGTTGGCAAGGTTTTCAGAGAAATATCCCGCAGTGATGAAAAAGTTATAAGTAGCTAAGTTTGTTTGAGCTGTTTGTTCCTATCACATGACTAGTTATAAATAATGTTAAACTTAAGCATGAAGAACAAATTCATCAATCTTCAATCTAAAGCTTGAACATCATACACAAGATTTGTTAATAATTCAAAAAAAAATAAAATTTATAATTTTATTAAATTATTATCGTTTAATTAATTATCATTATATAATAAACGCTATTAGTTATAGTATTTAGCGATATTCATTATAGTAATAATATTTATATTTAATGGGTTATACTGTAGGAAGGTATTGTTCCAGTAGCTTTATTAATTTTTGTAATGCCCCTTGATTCTCATGAAAAACTTCTTCTGCTTGACTACCATGGTATAAACGAAAATCTTCATCTTTAAGTAAATTGGAAACAGCAAGAATTAAGGATTTAGTATCATTAACTGTAATAAGGCCATCTGCTTGTTTTAGCTTAGCACAAATATCTTTAAAATTAAAAATATAAGGTCCCATTAAAACAGGGAGAGCATGTGCGGCCGGTTCTAAAGGATTATGACCGCCTTTTTCAACTAAACTACCTCCGACAAATGCAATATCTGCAATGCCATAGAGTAACATGAGTTCGCCCATGGTATCGCCAATAATAACCTGAGTATCCAAATTAGGAACTTGATTTTCACTACGACAAATATAGCGTAATTTAGCTTTTTTTGTTAACGCTTTTGCTTGTGCAAAGCGTTCCGGGTGGCGAGGAACAAGTATGAGTAATAAGTTTGGAAATTTCTTTAATAGTTTAGTATGAGCATTTAAAATAATTGACTCTTCTCCTTCATGGGTGCTGCCAGCAATCCAAACTCGTCTGTTTAGAGCCCATTGTAGACGTAATGTTATTCCTTTTACTAGCATTTCAGGGGCAACCGAAATCTCAAACTTTAAACTTCCTGTAACATTCAATTTTTTTCTTGCTAAACCTAGCGTAATAAAACGTTCACCATCTTCTTGATTTTGTGCTGCTACTAAGGTGATATTTAGCAATAAATTTTTAATAAAAGAACCTAATTTTTGATAACGTGCTACTGCTTGTTCAGACAAACGAGCGTTAGCAATAACTAATGGGATTTTACGTTGTCTTAATTGAAGAATAAGATTTGGCCAAAGCTCTGTTTCCATAATAATAACTAACTTAGGATCCACATAATTAAGGAAACGGCGTACAGATCCTGCTAAATCATAGGGTAAATAGACATGTTGAACATCATCAGCAAATGTAGATAAAACACATTCTGATCCAGTTTTGGTCATGGTAGTAACGGTAATAGGTATTGTTGGATAGTGATGGCGTAACGCTCTAACTAATGGAACAGCTGCTAATGTTTCTCCTACTGAAACAGAATGTAATAATATCCCGCCTGGAATAACTTTATCTTTACAAAAACCATAGCGTTCCCTCCAACGTTTACAATATGAGGGAGATTTTCGACTACGCCACAATAAACGCAACCAAATAATAGGTTGAATAAAGTAAATAAGTATTTTATATATATATAATAACATTTTATCAAAATTAATTGATTAAAATTACAACTTAGTTGTATAGCGCACATGCACATAAAATAGTGCAATCATGAATAGCTATTTAAATAGAGTTTTTATTTATCATTAAAAATGAATATCTTATTTGCTAATAAAAATAAAACTAATGATTAAGTAATCATCACATCCAGAATAATAGCAGTATGCTTTTTATTTAATAATTCATGTTTAACTTTGAACCAATCTTTCATATACTATGCCTATAGAGCTTTACTACCTAATACTGATTGAGATAATTCCTGATTGTACAACCAAACATATGGATGCAGAGTGATCTTAGTGATCTTAAGCTCCTAAGCAGAATTGAAATAATAGCTTTTTTAAGCTATATTCATATAGCGCCATTAAATCGACAAACCATACCATTTGTTTGATGATGCCTCGACGTGTAGATACAGTCGCTGTTATATAGCAGCTCTGTACATAAAAACTGGAAAATTTCTCTTTTCTTTCAGAGGCTGACTTTGTTTTCGCAGACCAAAAATGCCATCTATAAATTCTTTGCCATTCTCTAATAAGTACCTGATGGATTCCCTATTGAATAGGCTAGTTTAAGATCATATCTAAGCATCTAGAATTGCCACAGTCTGCTCGACTTTATAAAGCCGGATAAAAATCCATCGATTGGCACAATCTATACCTACAAAAAACAATGTTATGAAGTTTCGCTTGATATT
>JBHEQW010000079.1:0-9332 GCA_046530935.1 Arsenophonus sp. | reverse complement strand
GATCCAAACAAAAGTGAATTAGTATGCAGATGTGTGTTCACTATAGATAAAAATAGGTAAAAGTAAATTTTTTGGTAATGGATTAAAAATCAAGCAATTGATTAAAAGGCTATTGTTAATAGTTGAATTTTAAACACTAATATTAAATGCAGACATTAGTAATGCTAATGCACAGTATTACTCTGGTAAATATAAATTACTAATAATAGCAAATTTTAAGCAATATACGGATTTACGATCTTTAACAAAGTCATAAATTATCGTACAGTTTCATACTGAAAATGTTTTATTAGCCTTAATTCATCTTATTTTAACTAAAGGTAAAAAGTTAAATAATTGGTATTTAAATGCTGATATCTAATGTTATCTGCCAACATGAAGCAGCCACTGTTAAATAATAGTTTAACACTTTCTAATATAGCAGCAGAAGAAAAACACTAGTTTCCATTTTGATATCAATAAGGCTTCCTTAAACTTAATTTTATTGGCACTTATCAATCTAAATTAACAGGAAGTATTAATAGATCTTAATGTTATTTGAAGTTAGCTTAAGATTAAGATGATGAGGGATACTAAAGATTGCTATAATCTCCAATCTCCTGGTAAGAAAAAATTTCTGCTACAGATAATAAATTAAGGATAACATTACTGCCAATGTTAATGGTTTGTATTGACATGAATTCTGATATTATTTTTGAAGTTACACATAATTTATTAAGTCTCAATGGAAATGTAAATATTCCTTTGGAATGCATCACTGTACAAAAATTACCATAACCCTAATTTTAGTACCATGCCTTTCATCAGATGAACTGAAATTAGATGTAAATTTTCACACAATTGAAAAAAAGCATATCAATTCTAACTTAATTAATTTATCAATTAAAATTGCCAATGATCTTCCATTTGGAAGCATTTGGCTTAAAAGAGTGATTAACAGAAATCTTGAAAGTTATCCAATATAAATAATGGCTGGGTTTAAATTGGTAAATTGATATTCCTTAATGTTAATTTTATAAATATTTTGTAAGATCTTATTGTTCGAAAAGAAAAAATTTTGTTTTTTAGCCCACTTGATTATTAGTTATTCTAAATGTAGAATGGATCCGTAATTCAGAGAGAGTACAAATGATAATTTGATTGCTGGGTTTCTATAAATGATTAAAGGCTTGGCTAATAAGCTAAAAATGATAATTTTCCTGATCTAATTAAATTGCAGGAAGAAGCTCGGTCTTACTTACTTAGAGATTAAGAGTTAAATAGTAGTAGTGCAACAGACAGTATTCATGCTGGATGCTTTGTTAATTAGTATGAGAATTTTTAAAATTGGAAAATTATTGGGAAGTTATTGATAAGAAACATTTACTGTTTTTGATTTAGAATTAGATACACATAGAGTGTTTGTAACCAATATCAAGTTCTATGGAGTGCTATCATAGATAACTAATGATTTACAAGTTAAATATGTTTTGTGTAGGAATATTTAATTATCTTTCTATATTAATTAACGTTACGATATTGTTTGATACATAGATTGTATCAAGAAGTTCTTTATGTTGTTGATTAGGCACTAGATCTACTTTATCAGTTTGAGTTTTAATTATCCTTATAATTGTTTATGATAGTTTAAGGCGTAAACAGAAAACAACCACCATCTGATGACCGATGCTCATCTCTTAGGAGAGCATAGATTAGAATGTTATACGATTTATGATTTAGGTTATAACCAATGCAGTAATAGGTGATAAATGGACGATAGAATGTGAAGTTTATCGTATTACACCATCCATACATATTGACTGAGCTTGATGAATTAAAAAAGAATTCTCAGGATTATGAAAGAAAAATTATATCTACACCTTATGATAAGGTAAGGATTTATCTTTGATTTACTTTCAGTAAATGCTTTACCAAGAGATTGAAAGTGGTGATTGCCTAAAACGACATGAAAAAGTAAATAGATTTTCTAATCAGATCACATTTATTGACGATAAATGGCATCTAATATAAAACTATAAATGATTATTTTTTAGATGCGCGTTTAAAAGAAGAAAGAATCTCAGATTTTGCCGCATCAACATTTTTCCAACCTTCTACTTTTACCCATTTCCCTTGTTCTAAATCTTTATAATGTTCAAAGAAATGTTTAATTTGAGCGCGTAATAATTCAGGTAAATCATTAATATCTTTAATATGATTATATTCTTTAGTTAATTTAGAATGAGGTACTGCAACCAATTTTGCATCTTCACCAGATTCATCTGTCATTTTTAATACACCGACTGGGCGACAACGAATTACTGTACCTGATTGTAATGGATAAGGTGTTATAACTAAAACATCAACTGGATCGCCATCTAGGGAGAGAGTATGATTGATATAACCATAATTACATGGATAAAACATAGCAGTAGATATAAACCGATCGACAAAGATAGCTCCGGAATTTTTATCTACTTCATATTTTATCGGATGATCCCCATTCGCGGAAATTTCTATAATGACATAGATATCTTCAGGAAGATTTTTCCCTGCAGGTACATTATTTAGGCTCATAAAAATGTCCTTCATTAATAAATCTAAAAATTGAATAGAGATATTATAGCTGCAAATGAAAAAAAACTCACTATTAGATAGCTCTTATTATAATTATAAGAATAGGCTTAACTCTAACTTCTAAGAAGTTAGTATGTTTTTTTAATCATTTGGTTTTAAGTTTAAACTAATAATCTTTTATAGATGAAATGCAGTTTTACTACTTAATATTGATTGGGATAATTTCTGGTTGTAAATCTAAATATATTAACGCAGATTGATTTTAAGCTCTTGATAAGAATTTAATTATGGCTTTGTAGCCAGTAATGATATGCTACGATTTTAAATCGCTTTAGCTAGATACCATTTGTTTGAGAATGCATCGGCTTGCTAACTAAATTGATATTCCATACCAAGTTATTTACATAAATATTCGAATTCATGTTTTCTGCCAGTTAAATATTTTTGTAAATTAAAAAGGTGGTCTGTAAATTCTTTGTTATTATCTGTAATTCCAGATGGATAGCCATATATGATAGAAATATTCGGTTAAGATTACGGAAGAAGCATTTAGCATTAGCCTCTGTCTTGCTTTATAAAAGATGGATAAAGCCTATCTAGTGGAGTGATATATATGCCTAAGAAAAGATAACGCCGTGAAGTTTCGTTTGATATTTGCAAAAGAGATTACTAATCTAGAGTGACCAGGTAACCAGGCTAGCAACTTTTAAACGTTTTATGCTTCGACTTCGTGGCTTACCTTCTTTCTCATTTCATGCAAATCTTTCCTTTCTTTTTTTGCCTGTGTGCCTGCATAAAACAGTTATCCAGGCCAGATCGAGATACAAAATGGGTTTAGGAATTTACGTACGACTAAAAGCAGCAGATTTTCTTGATATATAAGGAAAACATTTTTCGTAGGAAAACGACTAGGGGGCATTCATGAACAGAAGAGACAGCCTAGTTTGAAAAATGAGTGGGAATATTGCCGTGATCATCAACATCATCTTGTTTTTATTCTTCATAAGCAGTAAGTTTGGATATGGTATAATAATTAGCCAAAATATACGCAAGTTCTTTTCTTGCCTGAAGATCAGATCCTATTTTAAGTGTTGTAGTTGCCTAACTAATAATCAGAAACTCTAATCACCATGATATATTGCCATCAAATATATCTACTATAAGTGTAGGCATATTGACATGAATACGGCTATGCGAAGATGGTCTATATTAATGATTCGAGAGCAAATAAGTAAGTGTCTATAATATGAAAATTATCGCTAATTTAATATAAAATAGCTGTCAGAACACGTGTTGCAATCAAATCAACCGATATACTACTAACATATTTTTATTGCTTACATTAGTAATGGTATATTTTTACCACTAGGAGTATAATGGCATATGGTTAAAAAAGAAAAAAAAAGTTTTTTCTGGCTAAGATTAGGATGTAAAAATAAAGCACAAAAAAAAAGAGAGATAAAGGAAGAATCCGCCGAACTGAGAGTAGAAGATAATGCTGCTGAAAGGATGACGGATGTAATAGAGACATCAGTGCATTTTTCAAAATTTGAAAAGGTGAAACCTCAAGTAGCTGAAGAAAAAAAATCTCAATGCCAAATAGGAGGTGTTAAGGTCGCAAAAATTTTTACACATAGTGAACAGATAAGCGCTTTGCAAAAAATAGATGACCAAGAAAAAGCACCTCAAATACAAGAATCAAAAAAATCAATAAAGGAAAATTTTATTGCACGGTTAAGACATGGTTTATTAAAAACGCGGCAGAATATAGGTATAGATTTTGTTAGCTTTTTCCGTGGCAAAAAAATTGATGATGAGCTATTTGATCAGCTAGAAGAACAACTTTTAATTGCTGATGTCGGGCTAGAAACAACCAGAAAGATTATAGATAGTCTAATTGCTCATGCTAATCACAAAGAGTTAAATGATGCCGCGATGATTTATAGTAAATTGCGCCAAGAAATGTCCAATATCTTATCTGATGTTAATAATCTATTGGTTATAGAAAATAAACTACCTTATGTAATATTGATTGTTGGGGTTAATGGTGTCGGAAAAACCACAACAATTGGTAAGTTAGCCAGTCAATATCAGGCAGAAGGTAAATCTGTAATGTTAGCGGCTGGAGATACATTTAGGGCAGCTGCAATTGAACAATTGCAAGTTTGGGGAGAGCGTAATAAAATTCCAGTTATTGCTCAGCATATTGGGGCAGATCCTGCTTCAGTTATTTTTGATGCTATTCAGTCAGCAAAAGCGAAGGAAATTGACATATTGATTGCAGATACTGCC
This sequence comes from Arsenophonus sp., assembly GCA_046530935.1. Lineage (GTDB taxonomy): Bacteria > Pseudomonadota > Gammaproteobacteria > Enterobacterales > Enterobacteriaceae > Arsenophonus. Next base: position 4,484 of record JBHEQW010000079.1, on the reverse strand, counting down.
GGACGTTTGCAAAACAAAGCACATTTGATTGGGGACTTAAAAAAAATTGTTAAAGTTGTGCAAAAACTTGATCAACAAGCGCCTCATGAAGTGATGCTAATATTAGATGCAAGTACTGGTCAAAATGCAATTAATCAAGCTAAAATTTTTCATGAAGCAGTGGGTTTAACTGGTATTATTTTAACTAAACTTGATGGCACAGCTAAAGGTGGAATAATTTTTGCTATTGCTGATCAGTTTAAGATTCCAATTCGTTATATCGGGATTGGTGAAGGCATTGATGATTTTTTGGCATTTGTAGCTAATGATTTCATTGAATCGCTTTTTGTCCGAGAGAATTAAAATCAATGATTTGCTTTGAACATGTTAGTAAAGCTTATCGTGGTGGGAAGCAAGCACTTCAGGGTGTTGATTTCCATCTTTATCCTGGAGAAATGACATTTCTTACTGGTCATTCTGGGGCTGGAAAAAGTACCTTATTAAAATTAATTTGTGGTATTGAACGCCCAAGTACTGGCCATATTTGGTTTGGTGGTCATTACATTAGTCGCTTAAAAAAACGGGAAGTCCCTTTTTTACGCCGCCAGATAGGCATGATCTTTCAAGATCATCATTTGCTGTTTGATAGAAACATATATGACAATGTTTCTATGCCGCTGATTATTGCTGGTGCCAGCTCTGAGGATATTCGTCGTCGAGTTTCTGCAGCATTAGATAAAATCGGTTTACTTAATAGAGCGAAAAGTTATCCAATTCAATTATCAGGTGGAGAACAGCAGCGGGTAGGTATAGCTCGAGCAATTGTTAATAAACCTAGTGTACTGTTAGCAGATGAACCAACTGGTAATTTGGATGATGAACTATCTAAAGGAATCATGCGATTGTTTGAAGAGTTCAATCGAGTTGGTGTAACAGTTTTGGTAGCCACTCATGATCTTGAGCTTATTGCGTGTAGTCATTATTCTATTTTAACATTAAACGACGGAAGAATGATAGTAGGTCAGAATGCCTAAAAAACCTATCCATAAAACATCTAAAGCCAAGTCATTAAAAGTGGGGTGGCAAGAGCAATGGCGGTATGCTTGGCTAAATATAATGGCAGATATGTTGCGCCAACCTTTAGCCACGCTTTTGACAGTAGCTGTTATTGCGATCTCGATAACGCTTCCAAGTCTTTGTTATATTGTTTGGAAAAATGTTTCACAAGCAGCACAACAATGGTATCCTACACCTCAATTAACAGTTTATTTGAATAAAGCATTGGATGAAAAAGGCGCTAAACAGACAGTTTCTGGACTTATGCAATTAGATGGTGTTAAGAGTGTTAATTACATGTCGCGGGAAGAAGCCATGATTGAGTTCCGAAATTGGTCAGCATTTGACACAGTATTAGATCTTTTGGAAGAAAATCCTTTACCAGCAGTAGCAATTATCACGCCTAAAATTGATTTTCAAAATTTACATTCATTAATAAACCTACGTAATAAAGTAGGTCAGTTAGTTGGAATTGAAGATGTTCGCATGGACGATAATTGGTTTAGACGTTTAGTAGCATTAACTGGTCTGATTGGACAAATTGCAATGGTGATTGGTATTTTAATGATCATGTCAGTGTTTTTAGTTATTGGCAATAGTATAAGACTAAATATTTTTGCCTGTAGGGATACGATTAATGTGATGAAGTTTATTGGGGCAACAGATGGTTTTATTATGCGTCCTTTCTTAAATGGTGGTATTATACTTGGGCTCTTTGGTGCTTTACTATCATTAATGCTTTCTGCGTTATTAGTATGGCAATTGACTGCTATCGTTACACAAGTAACATGCTTATTTGGTACTACATTTCATATTCAATGGTTTTTATGGGATGAAGTGCTATTAGTTATACTGGTTGCTACTATGATTGGCTGGTTAGCTGCTTGGTTGGCTACAGCTCAACACTTAAGACGTTTCACGCCAGAGTAATTTTTTCTGCAAGAAAATCATTTGAGTGATTAATATTGAACATAGCAAACTAGTGTATGAGCATCAGTTAATGCTGCTTGGCTATTTCTGAAATATTCAGAATCTGAGTAATGTTTTATAGTCTGTAATAAATTAATATTTGGGTATTTTGTTGACAAAGATTTGTTGATGGTTTTCTCGCTTTGTATTCACATCTATATTTCAATTATTGTAGTTTTAAATAATTTTTCCAGGTCAGCTAATTCTGTAAATAAAACAACACTACATATACTATGATGGAATATATACCAAGCAATTCTTTTATAAAATAATCGTCTGATCTAATTGTTTACATTTTAAATGTGGATTAAATGTGTAACTCTTTAGCAATAATTTTCTGATTATCTAACCTTATTAGATAATGGTGATTAATTTTATGCTTGTTGGTAAAAGATTTTGTACAATTTAGTTCAACCTGATCAAAGGATTAACTCTTTATAGATGATCTGATAAAGAAAACGCCTAAAACGATACTCTGCAGGATCTTATCGCTCATATGATCTCTGTCGATCTCAGACGATTAAGACAGCAATCCGTTTTTTTCTTTTATTTCCTATTCTTCCGTATTTTCTGGCTTTCCTATTGTGCGATATAATGTTTATCTTTAAAGGATTCATGGAAAATATTTCGTCGACTTCAATAATAGCAGTTACTGTATTTATGTTATTGGCTGTTGTCGTTGAAGCAAGGAAAACAATAATGTCTATCTAAACGCTGTCTTAAATTCAATCCCTGTTTGTTTTGCTTAACTATCCAATAAATTCAAGAAGTTATATTCATTTTTGGTTATAGTTGTTTCAGAGATTGTTGTGGTATCCTGCATTGATTTCGTGGATAATTTAAACAACAGAGAGATGATATGGCATAAAAAAGTCTACAACAAGGTATTCGCGAAACTAGATATTACTTATGATTTCTTACATGAACTTATTCATAACGATGGCCAGGAAGCTGATAATTACTGTCCTTGCGGTTGAGCTTGAAGCCATGTTACGATAGCGTGCTGAACGCCTCATTCTCGATTGCGTGTCATATATGCCGTAGTCTATAACGATTATTTGCTACAGCGAACTATCACAGACGGATAGTTGTGATGTTAAAATTAAAGTGTCTAATGTCAGGGATCGCAGCGACAACTGAATATGCTGCAACAGCTCATTGCTAGTGTACCCCTTATCTGAAGCGTATAAAATCCTTAAAGAAGTTGCTGCCATTGGCTCCATTCCTGTGGAGTCTATTTACGTTGGTAGTTTTGGGAATCTCTAGTGGAACTTTCTGTGAAAGCCAATATTCTGGTCTTCTCTATGCAGTAGCATCAACATACTGAAACAGCAATAACTTGAAAAGCAGAGACAATAACATCTGCGTGATTTTAAGCAATACCAATACTCACTATTTTTATTTCTTTTCTTTGTCTGGATGAAAAAAACAGTTCTGTCAGGCAAGCTAATCATCGCCTTTAGATGTTGGTATTAATTGGCATAATTAAGTATGGAGGTAGGAGTTCGTTGCGACAGAAATTTCTTATTTAAGAATCAGAAGCCAAACTTAGCTAAATTTCTCAATGTGGTATACTAGCTTGGCTTAACCACGTATCTCACATGGTTGAGGCGCTATGGAAAAGAGTTAAATGGTGCTATTGCTTTTTGCAATGCAATGGCAAAGATATTCCCAGATACGCAGTATCAACGGTGCTAGTATATAAGATACCTAATCTGCTGATTAACTTTCCATAAAGGAAAGCAAGCGAAAATCAATGCAGAGAGCATGCCTGGAAGTTTTAGCTAGAAGATAGCACTTATGCCGCTAATAAAGCTCTTGATGTTTTGTTGCATGATTTTCAATGAAGTCTTCTGTAGCGATGAAGAAGTTGAAGACAGATCAAGAATAACTTCTGGTATTTTACGACTTCCAGTCATAGCAGTAACCATAAATACGAACAAAAAATCCGAAATTGAATCGCCTTTTGCAACAGTGAGTCTACAAAGACGATGCTGGAAGAACTATGATTTGATAAAAGCAACCATTTTCAATGGTATTTAAGATGCTTATGTCTGCTCATAAAAGGTATAAACTAGCTAACTGGATTTGATCTGCTATTAGCATACTGCTAAAAAACATTTAAATTAAGAATAGAGAACATATTCAGAAAACATCAGAGTGTCGCATGGTAGTACACAGCCATAATTTGTTAAAACTCATTTACCAATTCATTAATTAGTTGTTTAGAAAACATTAATTGCTAAATAAGAAGTTGCTTATAAATTGTATTTTTTACTGCCAAAAGAAAATATGAGATGCCAGCATTTGTATGTGTGAAAAAATGCTTTGCAAAGAATTATAGATGGAAAATATTTTTTATTAAATAATAAAATTGATGACCAAGCGTTTGAGTAATTAATTTGATGATCTGGATATGGATCTGCCAATATTTATCTTTTTTGAAGATTGAATTTTATTAATTTATTTTTATAGAATAT
>JBHEQW010000078.1:0-19387 GCA_046530935.1 Arsenophonus sp. | reverse complement strand
ATCGCGTTTAACAACTTTTGTGTTTTTATATATTAAGCTATAATAATAAAATATGTAATTGCTATTTTGACTTGTTACAGTAAAAATATGAATATTGTTAAGGCAATTATTGCAATATAATAATGGTTTTCATAGAAAATAGCATTTAATTATTTTATCTATAAAAACAATCATAATAGTTAATAAAAAATAGAATTTAAAAAAAGAATATTGAAACAATTACTTATTATCCAATATTATAGGTATATTGTTTGTTTCGTAATATTATAACGTTATTAGATAATTCAACTGCTTATCACGCCACTATTGATCTAGCAGTTGAACTTTATAAAAATAAAGTTATCACTAAAGTTGTTAACTCTATCTGAAGCTAGATGATTTTTATTTGTATCTATAGCCAGTTGCTTTATGGATTTTAGGCATGTAGTCTTTCTTCCATTACATTAAAGAAAAAAATTACTGCGCGCCACTTTACGATAGAATAGAATTATGAGCTAGAATATATGATATTGATGCATTAGAGATGCATGAATTTTGTCTTTTAGCAAAAGCTAATATATTAGTTGTGGAGGATTTAATAGCTACATATGCAAGAATTCAGGCGATATAGTATACTTAATCCAACAGCTTAGCTGTAAAATTAATGAAGAGGCATTCTTTAATCTGTTTATCTGTTTATTAGATAAAGGTGCTTATCAAGCAAGCGTTAAAAAAAATAAGGTGTCAATTGTTTTAAATTTAGTTTAATTTTCAAACCATTAATGTAAAAAATGTGCTAACTAGAGACAAATATTGATATGTTAGCGAAACTATATATTTAATGTCTAATAGGAATTATGAGCTACCAGGTACTTGCCCGTAAATGGCGCCCACAAATATTTACAGATGTTGTTGGGCAACAACACATTTTGACTGCTCTAGCAAATAGTTTGCAACAGCAGCGTCTCCATCATGCCTATTTATTTTCTGGCACACGTGGTGTTGGAAAAACTACCATTGCGCGGCTATTTGCGAAAGGACTTAACTGTGAGGTAGGGATAAGCCAAAATCCTTGTAGTAACTGTGCTAACTGTCTTGAGATAGCGCATGGACGATTTGTTGATTTGATGGAAATCGATGCAGCTTCACGTACTAAAGTTGAGGATACCCGCGAGATCCTAGATAATGTTCAGTATGCACCGGCGCGTGGTCGATATAAAGTGTACTTAATCGACGAAGTTCATATGCTTTCTCATCATAGTTTCAATGCTTTACTCAAGACGCTAGAAGAACCGCCAGAACATGTAAAATTTATATTAGCAACTACAGATCCACAGAAATTACCAATAACAGTTTTATCACGTTGTCTTCAATTTCATTTAAGAAAACTTGATATTGACCAAATAAGCAGTCAACTTGAACGCATTTTAGCAGCTGAGCAAATATCAAGCGATAAATATGCCCGCCAATTAATCGCTAGAGCTTCCGATGGCAGTTTACGTGATGCATTAAGTTTAACCGATCAAGCTATTGCTATGGGCCATGGGCAAGTATCAGTAAATTTAGTTAGCCAAATGCTAGGCATATTGAATAATGAACAGCCACTAGCGATCATTGAAGCAATTGTAGATTCCGATGCTCAAAAAATGATGGCTTTAGTAGAAGATATTGCTTTACGAGGCTGTGATTGGGAAAATGTATTAATTGAACTATTATCATTAATTCATCGCATTGCGATGATCCAGCTTTTACCTATAGAGATCCAAGATTCTACATCATCTATAGAAATGCGTTTACGTTTACTTTCGCGCTTGATTACTGCAACGGATTTACAGTTCTATTATCAAACCTTACTAGTAGGACGTAAAGAGCTTTCCTATGCCCCAGAAAGACGCATGGGTGTTGAAATGACGTTATTACGAGCATTAGCATTTCATCCTAAATCTATTAATGAGATTAAAGTTTCCTTGGTGTCATCACAAAACCTCATTGAAAGAACTACTAAATACAATGATATTGATAATCATATCGATATTTCTGATAACTTAAAAGACAAAAAAATCATCGATAAAGCAACAAGCTCATCAGAAAAAAAAATTAATTAATATACTGCTTATAATTGCAATTGTTGCAAGCAAAAGCATCGCTAAATAAAGCGAAAGAGAAAGAAAAAATGCCGCTAAAAAAGACTGAAACAGCATTGCAAAAAGCAAAAATTCCATTACTTATATCGCCGCTAAAAAGGTTAACTACACTTTTGTTAGTGAAACATCCGCACACCCACAACCAAGATTCCGTTTTAAATCAGCTAAAAACAATTAACAAAACCGAACAAAGCGAAAAGGATAAATTTTATCAATGGCGTCCGAAAAATATTTCTAAGCAAAAAATAGAGCGAGTAACAACGCCTGGTAATATTAAACAAGCATTAAAATATGAAAGGACGCCTGAACTTGCCGATAAAATTGCAGTTGAATCTCAAAAACGTGACCACTGGTCTTCTGAGATTAGTAAGTTAAAAGTGCCAAGATTAATAGAACAATTAGCGTTAAATTCTTATAAAGAAACATTAAATAAAACAAAAATTTGTTTGCATTTACGATCAACACAACGACATTTGAATACTGAAAAAGCGCAAAAAAAATTAATAAAAGCCTTGTGTGAGTTATACTGCAAGCCGATAAAACTGGCCATTATTGAAGATGATAATAAAACCATCAAGACGCCTTTGGAATGGCGACAGGTAATTTATGAAGAGAAGCTAGCTCAGGCTCGTCAATCCATTATTTTGGATAAAACGATTCAGACTTTGCTCACCTTATTTGATGCACAGTTAGATGAAGAAAGTATTAGACCTCTCTAGCTGAATACATACTTTTATGTATAACTTTTCAATGTTAAAGTCTATCTTTTTATAACAAATCAGAAAGAGAGAATATTATGTTTAGTAAAGGTGGTGGGCTAGGTAACCTGATGAAACAAGCTCAGCAAATGCAACAAACGATGCAGAAAGTACAAGAAGAGATTGCTAACATGGAGGTTACCGGGGAATCAGGTGCAGGTCTTGTTAAAGTAAGCATTAATGGGGCCCATAATTGTCGTCGAATTGAAATCGATCCTAGTTTAATAACTGATGACAAAGACCTATTAGAAGATCTTATTGCAGCCGCATTTAATGATGCTGCGCGTCGCATAGACGAAGCACAAAAAGAAAAAATGGCTAATGCATCTAATGGCATTCAATTACCTCCAGGCTTTAAGATGCAGTTTTGATACAAACAAATCCAATTCTTGAATCTTTAATAAAAGCATTATACGCTGTTTTACATGATATAAATTCGAAATCGACCACATTGTCATGGTTGTTAAATTTTTATTGAAAAAGATCACGGTTATATTTGCACTAATTTAAGGCATCAAGCGAGTAACCAAATATATCTGCTTGAAAGCCTGGCTGCTATTTATGATTATGAAATCGAACAAACAGAACAGTGGTTGCTGGATATTATTTTATTTTAATGATGTATTTGTTGTAAGTATTACTATTAAATGATATTAGACATAAGAATATAGATTCTTAAAAGATTAGCTAATAAACTGGCAACTGAGATGAACATAAGTAGTAATCCAAGCAAGCAGAACAACAATTAAATTAAAATGGAAGAAAAAGCTAATTATATTAGCTGCCATATTTATTTAATATTTGTGGTGATGGGAGTCGTATTGTTCACAGTATTCTTGTTGGCATTCAGCTTGAACTAGTTATCGAAATAACGCTATCACATTCAATAATTAGCTATCAGAAAATTAATTACTTATAGTATCCATGATACTATAAGTAATCATAAGCAGATGTTAAAAAATTCTGATTATTTTTTGTGAAAAACTTAATCATTATCGTGTGGAGTGTGGTTGGCCAATCAAGCATGTTTTTCACAACGGTGACTTGAAATTTTCAATTTATATCCCCATCTAAGTTTCATAATCATTCAACCTAAAAAAAATTTCTAATATTAAGGCTATTTTTAATGAGCATGAAAGGACAAGAAACTCTCGGATTTCAATCAGAAGTAAAAAAGTTATTGCACTTGATGATCCATTCTCTTTATTCCAATAAAGAAATCTTTCTACGTGAGCTAATTTCAAATGCATCTGATGCAGCTGATAAATTGCATTTTAAAGCACTATCACAACCGGATCTTTATGAAAATGACGGTGATTTAAGAGTTAGAATTGCTATTGATAAAGATAAAAAAACCTTAAGCATTAGCGATAATGGCATTGGCATGACGCGCGAAGAGGTTATTGATAATTTAGGTACTATTGCTAAATCTGGCACGAATTCTTTTTTAAAGTCTTTAGGTAACAAAAAGCAAAAAGATAGCTCATTAATCGGTCAGTTTGGTGTTGGTTTCTATTCAGCTTTTATTGTTGCAAATAAAGTGACAGTGCGTACTCGAGCAGCTGGCATAGCCGCTGATAAAGGTGTTTTTTGGCAATCTGAAGGTGAGGGTGAATATATAATTGCTGATATTGAAAAAACAGAACGTGGCACTGAAATTATCTTACACTTACGTGAAGATCAAACAGAATTTTTAGATAACTATCGTTTACGATCACTGATCAATAAATATTCAGATCATATTGCTCTTGCTGTGGAAATTGAAGCCAAAAACAAAGAAGATGATACTGTTATTTGGGAAAAAATTAATAAAGCTCAGGCGATATGGACTCGCAACAAAAACTGTATTACGGATGAAGAATATAAAGAGTTTTATAAGCATGTTTCACATGATTATGAAGATCCTTTAATATGGAGTCATAATCGGGTAGAGGTTAAACAAGAATACACAAGCTTACTTTATATACCTACTAAAGCACCATTTGATTTATGGAATCGTGATAATAAACATGGTTTAAAACTTTATGTTCATCGTGTTTTTATCATGGATGAAGCTGAACAGCTTATGCCAAATTACTTACGTTTTGTTCGTGGTTTAGTTGATTCTAATGACTTACCATTAAATGTTTCGCGTGAAATTTTACAAGATAGTGATATTACCCGTAGTTTGCGCAGTGCATTAACCAAACGCGTATTGAAAATGTTAAAAACGTTAGCCAAAAGTGAACCTGAACAATATCAACAATTCTGGCAAGAATTTGGATTAGTGCTGAAAGAGGGTCCTGGGGAAGATACAGCTAATAAAGAAGCGATTACTAAATTGTTACGCTTTGCGTCAACTCATAATGCTGGTAAGTTACAGAATGTTTCTTTAGAAGATTATTTAACTAGAATGATTGAAGGGCAGGAAAAGATTTATTACATTACCGCAGATAGTTATGCCGCTGCGGATAATAGCCCGCATTTAGAATTGTTCCGCAAAAAAGGAATTGAAGTTTTATTATTATCAGATCGAATTGATGAGTGGATGATGAACTATTTGCCAGAATTTGAAGGCAAATCCTTTCAATCTGTTAGTAAGACAGATGAATCATTAGAAAAACTGGCTGATAAAGATAAGAAAGAACAAGAAAAGACAGACAAAAAACTAGAGTCTTTCATTGACCGAATAAAAAAATTATTAGGAAAGCGGGTGAAGGAAGTTAAGTTAACATATCGTTTAACAGATACCCCAGCAATCGTGACAACCGATCCAAATGATATGAGTACTCAGATGGCAAAACTTTTTACTGCTGTTGGTCAATCAGCACCAGAACTAAAATATAATTTTGAACTCAATCCTGAGCATCCTTTAGTTAAAAAAGTGAGCGAACTAACTGATGATAGCTTATTTTCTGAGTGGGTAGAAGTATTATTAGATCAGGCATTGTTTGTTGAGCAAGGTAATCTGGAAGATCCTAATCAATTTATTCGTCGTATTAATAAGTTATTTTTTTGCTAAAATTAAGTCATGCTCATTTCTGGTGTATGAGATTTCAGAGAAAGTGAGAGGTATCCTGTTAATTGTTTTTTAAATAACTTCATCAATATAGAGCTGATATTCTATGAAAAATAGAGCTGATATTCTATGAAAAAATCTCCACTTTGCAGGTAGCTATATCCAAAAATTAAATATTACCTCTCATCTCTTGCATAAATTCATCCGTAATGGGGCCAAGAAAACTCATACCCACACAATCGTTGAAAATCATCTCGAAGCCATGCCGTGATAACATGCTGAACACAGTCTTATTAACTGGTAAATCTATGCTTTCGTCCATATAATAAGGGTTATTGTAATACCGAACTATACAGACTAGTATTGACTATACTGAGATTAAAGAGCCTAAGGTAAAGTAGATCTATCGCAGCGACAATCGAATATACTTAAATAGCTAGTTGCTATCTCTTTATTTAAAACTTATAAAAAACGTCGAAGATTTGTTGCCATGGACTTTACCTGCTAGATATATCCACAAGTAATTTTTATGAAGCCTAATCCTCTAACTGCATTTCTTTGTAAGAAAGCAAATACTTTCTTTGCAAATACCATCAGTAGAATAAAACAGCAATAGTTTAAAGAACATAGACAATGTTGGGTCTTTGGGATGCTACCTGCATAATTTAACTGATACATGGCTATGTTTATTTCTTGACCAATGGCATATACAGCGTCATCTCAGGCAAAATGATTTCCTTTTCCTACTGGTCCACAGCATCAGTATCACTGAGCATTAACGTAAAGGAGAGATCTAGTCGTAGTTGAAGATAATTATTGAAAATCAGAAACAAGCTGTTGAAAAAACTTCTTAATGGCTTACTAGCATGTAGTTTAAGCATATCTCCATGTCGGTTACTACATGATATGCGATACATTGATTTTAAAATAAAATAATAAAGATATTACTAGACACGCTGCAACAACACTGTTTAGTAGACGAAACAGCTAATGTCCTGAACTCCACTACTCATAAAGGCATATAATAAAAAGTTAAGGCTGAACTCAGCGTGAAGTTCTAGTAACCAGAAGAACTGCTATGCTGATAATAAAGCCATTGATGTTTTGTGGGTAATGTTTTTCCAGCTAAGTATACTGCAGCGATGAAAAAGCTTGAGAAAGATTGAGAAGAAGAACTGCTTGCATTCTAGAACTTTCCGTCAATGATACTGATCATAAATAAAAACAACTAATCCTATTGAATTGGATTTTTCGACATTAAGGCCTACGAATCTTACACGCAAAGAAGTGTTATTCGGAAAAAACAAGCATTTCAATAGTATTTAAGCTGTTACAGTCTTCTTAAAAAAGCTAAAAGTAGCTAGGTGGATTTGACATGCTCTAAGAGACACTCATTCTGCTAAATAACGTCCTATTTAAGGGATGAGGAAGAACTTCATGAAGTATCATACTGAATGGCATCCATAGCCTAAAAATATCTATATACTAAATTTAGTAATAACTCAAAATTTATTTAATTAACTGAATTGTTCATAAAACCACAGTTTAATTATTTTAATATATGGTTTGCTTTTTTAATAAAAAATATAAGTATTTAATACTTATATGCTTTCTTGAGTTAAAACTATACATAATGATAAGATCATTTTTTAAATTATAAAAATGAAATAACAATGGAAGGTATTTACGCAATGCGTATTATTTTGCTAGGCGCACCAGGCTCAGGTAAGGGGACTCAGGCACAATTCATCATGGAAAAGTATAGCATTCCACAAATTTCCATCGGTGATATGCTACGTGCTACTCTAAAGGCAGATACAGAGTTGAGTATAAAAGCTAAAGATTTAATGGATAATGGTAAGCTTGTTACTGATAAATTAGTTATTGCTTTAGTTAAACAACGGATAGCACAGGATGATTGCCGAAACGGATTCTTACTGGATGGATTCCCTCGCACTATCCCACAAGCAGATGCAATGAAAAATGCTGGTATTGAGGTAGATTATGCGTTGGAATTTGATGTGCCATATGAAATTATTGTTGAACGTATTGTTGGTCGTCGAGTTCATACACCTTCTGGTCGTGTTTATCACGTTAAATTCAAACCACCGAAAATAGCAAACAGAGATGATGTTACTGGTGAAAAACTAAGCATTCGTAAAGACGATAAAGAAGATACGCTCCGCAAGCGATTAGCTGAGTATCATCACTTAACTGAGCCTTTAATTGCATATTATCATCAAGAAGCTACTACCGGTCATACCAAGTACTTTAAATTGAATGGTACACGTAAAGTTATTGAAGTCAGTGAAGAATTGGCTAATATTTTAGGTTAATTGTTAGTATAAATAAAAAAATATTTAATCTATTATGATAAATTTTGAGTTATTACTAAATCTAGTGTATGGATATTTAAGGCTATTTACACTATGATGCTTCATGAAGCTCTTCTTCATCCTTAAATTGCATGTTATTTACCACAACAACTAGAGGTGTGGTCAGCATATCAAAATCTACTATTAGTAAGTTTTAGTTTTTCTGAGCAGAATACTGTAACAGTTTAAATAGCATTGGATTAAAAATACTTGTTTTTCTTGAACTACACTTCTTAGCGTGTAAGCTTAGTGGTCTTACTGTCGAAAAATCAAATTAAATCAGATTCGTTGTTTTTATCGATGATAAGTATATTTGACGGAAAGTTATAAAATGACAGCAGTTCTTCCTCTCAATCTTTATCTTTCTCCAACTTCTTCATCGCTGCAGGATAGTTCGATGGAAAAACCTTGCTAACAAAACATCAAGAGCTTTATTATTAGCATAGAAGTTCTCTGGTTAGCTAGAACAATTCTACGGAACTCAGCCTTAACTTTCCTGGTTGTATGCATTTGAGGAAGGGCTGAGATAGTGGTGCTGGTCTTCCACTTTTTCCAAGTAGCAAGCCTGGGAGACACACTTAATCTACATGATAGCAGACCACATTAAAGAAGTTCTGCTAACAGTTGCTTTTTTATTTTCGATAATTATCTTCAACCACAACTATTTCATTACATTCATATTCAGTGACGCTGATATTAGAGGAGTAGGCAAAGTGGATCATCTTGCTTGATACTATAAGTATCTATGCCTATGCCATCGACTAAGGAATAACCATAGCGCCCATCAGTTAAATCATTCATGGTGTACAACCGCACCCACCCCCTATAAATTACCTATGCTTTTCAAATCATGCTGTTTTAGTCTGCTGATGGTATTGGCATTATTGGCATAGAGAAAATGTTCTTTTTCGCCAAGAAATGCCGTTATAGATTCATGAAAATCACTAGTATATCTACCTCGCAGGCAGATCCATGGTAGCAACTCTTCGACTTTTTTTGTACTTTTCAAACAAAGCTGTAGCAACAAGCTATTGAAAGATATTCTGTTGCCGCTGATTGAAGCCAGAATGATCTTAGGCACTTTAATCTAAACATTATCAATATTAATCTGTATAGTTCGCTATTGCAAATAATCCTTATGGACGACAGAATAGATTTAAGCTTAGCCTGAAACGTGATCTAGCTATTAACTTATTAGCACCATTACAGATAAGTTCATGCAAAAGATTCCAGGTAATACCTGCTTTTGCAGCTACCTATATGGTAGACTTTTTCATAGCATATCATCTCTATATTTGTTGAAATCAATCACGAAATTAATCAGAAAGATGATGCGCCAGCATCTCCGAAACCTCACACACAAGAAATAAGTATAACTCTTAGCTGAATGGATTAAGTATTAGTTAAAATATTATAATCGATCAGATATTTCTTGACAAGAATTTACATAATGTAATTCTTTATATTGAAAGATTATTGATAAAAATTAACCTTAATAGGTTTATAACATTTATAATTAACTTAAGGTTAAGGTATAGTTCTTTCCTGTCCTCTTATATCCATCATTTTTACACCTTAATTTTCAGGCTTAACATGAAAATAAATTATATTTTTATAACTGGCGGGGTGGTTTCCTCTATAGGAAAAGGGATTGCTGCTGCTTCTTTAGCTGCTATACTTGAAGCGCGAGGACTAAATGTTACTATTATGAAATTGGATCCTTATATTAATCTTGATCCAGGCACGATGAGTCCAATCCAACATGGAGAAGTTTTTGTTACAGAAGATGGTGCAGAAACTGATCTTGATCTTGGTCATTATGAACGGTTTATTCGTACTAAAATGACACGCTGTAATAATTTCACAACTGGTAGCGTATACTCTGAAGTATTACGTAAAGAGCGTCGTGGTGATTATTTGGGAAAAACCATTCAAGTTATTCCTCATATTACTGATGAGATCAAAAACCGGATTATTCGTGGTGGAGAAGGACAAGATATCGTTTTAGTTGAAGTTGGTGGAACAGTAGGTGATATTGAATCTTTACCCTTTTTAGAAGCAATTCGCCAATTAGCTGTTGATATTGGTCGTAAACACACTCTTTTCCTACATCTTACTTTAGTGCCTTATTTGCCTTCTACTGGTGAAGTTAAAACCAAACCTACTCAACATTCTGTAAAAGAACTTCTTTCTATAGGTATTCAGCCAGACGTGCTAATTTGTCGTTCAGATCGGGTTATTCAGGTTAATGAACTGGAAAAAATTGCTCTTTTTTGCAATGTACCAAAAAAAGCTGTTATTTCATTAGAGGATGTTGATTCAATTTATAAAATTCCTGCATTATTGGAATATCAGCAGTTAGATGATTATATTTGTGAAAAATTTGAACTTGCATGCTCAGCCGCTGATTTGTCTGAATGGGAACAGGTTATTGATGCGCAAGCTAATCCGGTAGGTAAGGTAACCATTGGCATGGTAGGTAAATATATAGGGTTACCTGATGCTTATAAATCGGTTATTGAAGCCTTAAAACATGGCGGTTTAAAAAATCGTTTAACAGTGAATATTAAACTAATTGATTCTGAAGATATTGAAGCGCGTGGTGACAAGCTCCTAAAAGGATTTGATGCTATCATAGTTCCAGGTGGTTTTGGTGAGCGTGGCGTCGAAGGGAAAATTATTGCAGCACGTTACGCACGTGAAAATAATATTCCTTATTTAGGTATTTGCCTGGGAATGCAGGTTGCTCTGATTGAATATGCCCGTCATGTTGCTAGTATGGAAGGAGCAAACTCAACAGAATTTGCTCCAGATTGTCCATATCCGGTTGTTGCATTAATTACGGAATGGTCTGATGACAGTAGTAATATTAAAATTCGTAATGAGAAAAGTAATCTTGGCGGTACGATGCGAGTAGGTGCTCAATTATGCCATTTAATGAAAGGTAGTAAAGTTCATGAGTTGTACAATAGCGATACAATTATGGAGCGGCATCGCCACCGTTATGAAGTCAATAATATGCTTTTAGCGCGTATTGAAAAAGCTGGTTTACGTATTGCAGGGCGATCATCTGATAATAAACTAGTGGAAATTATTGAAGATCCTAACCATCCTTGGTTTGTTGCTTGTCAGTTTCATCCTGAATTTACTTCGACACCAAGAGATGGCCATCCTTTATTTGCTGGTTTTATTAAAGCCGCAAAAGAATATCACCAAGAGCAGCTGAAAAGAGATATAAGCTAATTGTATTAATTTTTTACTATTGAATAAAATTTAACTTATACTGAGTAAAACTTAATCTCCAAAATTTTTAATGTCATCTGGCGTACAATCATAAACTTCACTAGTGATCTGATTATTAAGGCAGAAATTCATTTATAAGATGTGGATTTGTTGGTTTAGGAACCGCATACATACCATCTACTACATAGATACACAGGTTTACCACAAGCATTGGAACTACATAGTGGTAATAAAGATTGCTTTTTATGTAAATGCGTTTTTGAATGCAGTTGAAGCAGTAAATACCAAAATTGTTTATGCATTAATCTATAAAAGATGCCAAAAATTAGGTTTTTATCGATAAAATCAAGTTATTAGCAAATCTAGTATATAACGGTCAAGGGTTACGCTCATCTATGATGCTTCATGAATCTGTTCTCTATCCTTAAACTTGACGTTTCTTACAGACCAGAGTCAGCATGTTAAATCCTTAGACTCGGCTTTTCTGAACAAATTGGATCAGGTTAAATAACATTAAAAGACTTGTTTTTTTCAAACCACAATTTTATTTATCCATCGACTTCCTTCGTAGCTTCAGTGTCGAAAAAGCCGATTTAATCGGATTCCTCGTTCTTATTAATGACCAGTGCTATGAGGTGGAAGTTGTGTGATGCCAGAAGTTCTTCTCGAACTTTCTTCATCTTATTCATCTCTGCAGGATTGGTACTTCACTGAAGACCTTGCCAACAAAATATGAACGCAGAACTCACTAATGTGCACATCGTAGTAACGCTGCTCTACTTTAAAAAAATTCATGATCTAGTATTGTTTTATGTGTACGATATGTTAGCTCCTTCAGGAGCTCATCCAGATAGCTCGTAATAAATCTTCTAGAAACCATAAACCTGCTAAATCAAGAAGATAATATACGAGTTAAGACGTGTTAAACAGCATGTTTATCCGAATTTACTTTATGATCTCACTCCAAAAATTAATGATGATAGACCAACTGAATTTTTTATGGCAAACAAAAAAGGTTATACAACAATGCATCCAATTCGGGCTACAATTTTTTATTAACACGCAAGTATTATCTGCTTCTAACCACAATTATCATGAATTTCAAGAAATACGCACCTAAAGTAAAAGCTGATGAATCTGGATACAATTGCATTGAGTAGAGTCAATGGCAATGACTGAAAGCATGCTTGCTGATAAATTCATTACATATAAAAAAATTATGGATAAATCAACTGGCCAACTAAACTGCTTTCAGCATTCATTCAGGATGACTGGAATAAATTTCTTGAAAAATACTGAAAACTTTTAACTTTTTAACCAGTCTATTTGTTGAGCAAATACTTACATGCGAGACTTCTGCCATGGCACATGGAATAAAATTCCATAGATACTGATGTGCCTCTCCTAAATATTTTTCACAGCTGTTTTTCTGCTAAAATTATAAATTCAAAAACCCGCAGTTCACATGTAGCATCAAATGTACCAAGCACTGATTAGTACAGAAGATTTATCTCTTGTCCTACTGGCAACTAACTGCCAACACATTACTTTCACTATGCCTAACCTTCTTTTTTGGTTTTTTAAACAATACTAACAGTCTACACAACAGTTTATTTCGCACTGGTTCGTACACCAACAAACACTAGCACTATGATAGTCTATCACGCAACCAAGATATTGAAATTACTATCTTTTGTACCTTTTATAGTTATGGTCAACAACTCAATTAACATATGCATCTTCATATCTCAATCACTTTGTAGTGGAGCTGGATATTAAACATGCTATCTAATGTTAGATGTTTTTTAAAAAAATAGCAGTTAAAAAATTAGACGAAACGCTGTTATTCGGTTGCTTCGTCATAATTATGATCGAATAAATCGAAGTAACTTTACATTCTGCTATTTTGGCATATACGCGCTAGGAAGCAGTGGCAGCGTTACTTAATGTAAATAATTGTAGATCATTATTATGACAACAGACTGGATTATAATATAATATGTTACTATATCTTTTCTTATTGAATTATAAACTAGGCACACAATTACTAAAAGTGTATAAAGCACTAGAGATGACAACTTGCAAAAAACTAGAAAAACTGGGATTTTTCACCTTCGTTCTAATGAAAAAATTCCTATGTACAAATTCGCACAAATGCATTCTGTGTTACAACAGGCTAGTTTTTATCGAAGCTCAACTTGCTAAACAGGCAACGGATTTCTTATCAGAAGGAATACATAAAATGGAAAAACGAGCGTTATTAAGCTAAGCATATAGTTAATATCTCTAAAATTAGAGTATTATGTCAAAGAATACACACTTCAATGAAATTTTGACTTACAATAGACTAATAGACTAAGTACAACAGTTCTATTATACTTATTAGCAATAATGAATAGCTTTTACTCTTCACTTAAAGAGTAATTCAATTTCCTAACAATCAAGATCAAGATCTTTATTAGTGGAGTCGCGCCTCTCTGTTAGTCAAAACCTACACCACAAGCACATCTTAAGCCTTAACTTTCAGTTGCATGCCATTTTAGTAGTGAAGCCAACTCATTAATTGTTTTGTGTATCGAAAACAGCGTTAGTTGCTGCTTGTTTGAAAATGTTTTTCTATTGCATTCCAAAAATCAATGCACACTCCTCCAGTAGCAGGCCTAGGAGATAGATGGTTAAGGCACACTCTCTTACGGCATTAAGAAGTTAGGCCAAATTCACTTCTGACTCTTGATAACAATCTTTAAGCGTAACTAGTTCCTTACCTCCATGCTTAGTGACGCTGATAATAAGTAGACTGCAAAGTGGATCATCTTGCTTGATAGAACTGTCTATACCATCAACATAGAAATAAACGAGCATGTATTGCTTAAATTATATAGGCAGCATTCCATGTGCTCTTCAAGCCATTGCCGTTTTATACTCTACTGATGGCGTCTCTCAAAGAGAGCATGTACTTTATCACAGAGAAGTGGTCGCATTATCACATAGAAGTGCTCACATTGGTTCGTAAAAATTACTGCTGAATATGCCTTGCACGTACATCCATGGCAGCAACTCTCCGAGGATTTTTATGTTTTAAATAAAGAACTAGCAACGAGGTATTGAAGCACATTCTATTACTGATGCGAGCTTCCATTATGCTTAGGCGCTTTAATCTTAACATCGCCAATTACCAGTCTATTTAATTCTTTTGGGAAAATAATCGTTACGAATAACTAGAGGTGGCTATTGATGCCCATCAACAATGTGGATGCAGTGGTATATTTAAGCATGGCTTCAAACTCTTACCACCAACGACTCACAGTTGGTATTAGCTGTCTGGCCACATTAGTAATGAATTTATATGCAAAGGATCACAGATAATATCTGGTTTTGTGGACATCGGTAGGATAAATTTTTATGTGATATCTCTATCTGTTGTTGAAATTATTTACGAAATTAATCAGCAGGAGATACAGAACTATCTCCTAAACTACCATACATCAAAAATCACTATAACTCTAAAATCCACGATTACAGGAAAATATTTAATAATCTTAGTAAAGTCCTCTAATGAAACAACATCACAAAGATAAAATGTTTTAGTTATCTATGATACATTTTGAATAACTTAACTTTACTGGAGGCAGTGAAACAAACATGCATTAATTTGAAAACAGTGTTTAGATGACCTAACTGCTTTCTTTGTTTGAGCAACAAGAGTTAACATAAATACAATAAATGGTATTGTTTAAGTCTACGAAATGTTTTTTCCTAAATCATTTAAATGGAATCATTATATCCAACATAGAAAAGCTAGAAAACTTCATAGAAGAGCGGGAGATAAAAGGAAAGAATGAATCACGCTCTTAATCGCTAAATATCAACAGAGATCATGTAAGCCATGAGATTCTTGAGAAATTTAATGCAGACTGTATTAGGCTTTTTATTGAGCCGATCATCAAAAAGAATCCATACTTTGCTACTATGGAATTAAATAGTACGAAACTTTTACAAGCAAAAATGAAATTAATTGCTATCGCTTAATAAGATTGGATAATCAGAGAGTTATTACTAAAGAATTCTATATTTACAGTGTGAAAACTTATATCAGCCGATTTAAATAATCGGCTTAGTAGATTTCATAGTCTAGGGTCGTTTTGTTTACAAAATCATCTGACATGAATAAGATTATTTAAAACAACAACAATTGAAAAATATAGACGTAGCTATAAATTATTCTGCTTACTGCTAAAAAAGCAACAACCATCATCAACATGGCCTGATGATCACAGACATATTCTCAATCATTTGCAAACAACGCTGTAGAGCCTACTCAGGCAGGCAGCCGTATATTTTTCCTACGAAAAACTGTTTTTCTTCATTTTCGCCGATCTGCTAGCAGTTAAGTTATACGCAAATTCCTAAACTTTATAATATTTCGATTTTTTATCGATCGCTATTTATGCAGGCACAGAGGAGTGCCATTTTCGTAAAATCAACCAAAAAACCATGAAAAACAGAAGCATCAAACGTTTAAAAACCACGAGCATACTAATCTTCATCTTCTTGCACGCAAATATGAAATATATTTCCTCAAATGCTAAACGAAACTTTACTACGCATATCTTTTCCGCAGCTATAGATAGCGATACTTGATAGCTTTTTATCTATCTTCAGAATGGCAATACCATGGCCAATGTTCAACTCTTCTTACATTATCTTGAGCTAGCATGTCACATGCCTATCCATGTGTATTTACAGACAATGCAAAAGAATTTATAGACTGCCTTTTTAGCTTGCGAAAACGTTCAGCAACAAAAAAAATTAAACTGTTTGTTTGCGGAGATTGATATAGAACATCGATTTAATCAGCCAATGCATCATAAAACAAATGGTATGTTTGAGCGATTTAATGAATGGTAGCACAGAAGAATAAGCTGAAAAATCAGCATTTCAATTCTGGTCAAGAGCTTGAGGGATAACTATGGATCGATATGTTTGGCTGTACAATCAGCAATTACCAACAATCAGCATATGGTAGCAAAACTCCATTATGTAATCTATGAAAAATTAGTTTAAAGTTAAAAAACAAATTATTTAAAAAAACATACTATCTTCATAGATATGACAGATAATTCATTGCCTAACTAAATGAATACAATAACTGCAATAACATTTTTTAAATTTGAGTTAGACCAAAAAGTCTGCTCAATACACTAGATCATAAAGGCTATGAATTCACAACAACCATTAAGGTTGATGCTATCACTTCTCCTATAAAAGGATGTGATATTTTTTAGCTTCATAACATACAGGACAGAACAGGAAAAGGTACTGCTTACTTACTACAGATGATCCAATATTTACTTGATTTTCCATGTAACCGATCTTGATAAACGCGTATTCTTAATTTAACACAAAAACCCAAGAACTAGAAATGTAAGTAGCTTAACAAGCAAAAGAATTAGCTAAATATACCCATTTTGATATTATAACTATTACTAGAAGTAGTATCCTATATTTATTAGGCACTCTGAAATTTTTAATGAAAAACAATATATTGTTGTCACAAGTACATGATATTTACTACAGTAAATTAAAGAAAAAAATTTTGATTGTCTGGCAATTAAAACGTTAAGTTTAGATGAAGTCGATCAAATGCTTTATACTGGATTTGCTAACGACATTAATACCATTCCTGAGAAATAACCTTAAGAAAGCAAACTATGCTATTTTCAGCAAAACTACAATAGTAGGTGACGTTATTCATGATTTTGGTAATTGATTACTGAATAATCCTTATTAGATTGATTGTAATATTTTAATACTTAAACAAAAATAAATTCCACAATACTATTCTTGGGCTTATGACTTTAAACATAAAACCGCCAGTACTTTTCTATCTATTAAAACAACTCAACGCTACAAAATCTATTATCTTTATCCGTAAATGCGAAAGAGCATATGAGTTTGTTCAATTGTTATAACAAACTAAAATAAAAACCTTCATTACTTGAAGTAGGAAATGGTTCATGTAAAGAGGACTGAAACTATTAAACATCTAAATAATGAACAAATAAACATCTTAGTTGAAAGCTCTGTTGTCTCACATGGCCTTAATATTGACAATATTTAATCACGTATATTTAATTTCAACTTACAATGTGCTGCTGCTGTTTTTATCTGCACCGTATTTGTGGAAGCACACACGCTTGGCGAAAGTGAATTACAATTAGCATAGTCGAAGATCTCATAATCAATATATATCTAGGTAAATCAAGTTTTATATTATAAAGAACCATTAAAAATACGCGTCATAATAGCCTTCTATTAACCACCAAAACATTAGATTAATGTTCACTACATAAACCAAAACCATAGAAAAATCCAGCTAAAACAGCAAGAAAAGAAAAATTTATAAATAAAAATAAAGAAAAAACTAAAGAATGCCATCTCAACAGTAAAAACATTGGTAAACATCACAAAGCATCAGTAAAGCAATATGATAACAAGTAATGAATATTAAAACTTATGTTAGCAAAGGTTTTTAGTAAAAATTCCTTATACTGTAATGAAAGAATTTTTTGCCACTAAGAGGTTGTCATGAAAAAACAAAGAGGCATGCAGATCAAATCAAAAAAAACTATTTCATCATTCTATCCAATATAAAACTGTATCTTATTAGTTGTCTAACCGATAATCTGTTGGATGATGTCGATTCATGCATTGAATTGAAGCAATATATTCCATTTTATCCTGCTATATTTTTACAGTTAAGATATTATTATCCACTAAGGATATTCATTAATTTACAGAGCTATCATTGCAAAATTTTCGATTGGATGAAAACATTTATTTAACAATCTCACTGGAAATCATCTTGCGAAACTGCATCACAAGGATAAATAGTTTAGTTATCAACAATATATGTTGAATGGTTTGATGATTATGAAATTGAATCGATCTTTAAGTAAAGACTAAAAGTCATGCATTTATGCTAAAAACAGATAAAATTGCTTTTAAGTTTATTATAACTGAAAATTTCATCAGAATGTATATTCTTTGACTTAATGGACTAATTTTAGAGAAATTAACCATAGGTTTAGCTTAATAGCCTTCTTTTTTCCAGTTTTACGCATTCTTTTTAAAAATAATTTTATTGCATGTTTGGTAAGCTGATAGCACCAATAAAAAGTAGCCTATCACAATATAAAATCTATTTGTACGAATCTGTATGTACGCAGGAATCCTTTCATTAGGACACCCAAGCAAGGTTTTTCAAATTTTTTTACAAGCATGCATCTCCAACGCCTTATATACCTTCGGTAATAATGTACTTAGTTTTTGATTCAATAAGATAACCATAGTAACCAACCATTTTAAAATGTCTCACAAGAATACTGCTAATATAAAGCCAGGTCATCTCTTCCTGCGTTAAGGTCTACTTACAGCTACTGCTTAGTTCAATGTTGATCTTAATAATGTACAATCAGTCCACCTCTGTAATGTCATAGTTTTAATGCAGATAATAACCTTGGTGCATTTAAAAAGGTAGCGCGCAAAGTATTTCACGATATCCTACACTCTTTTGTATTTTTACTGAAATGCATTTTTTAATTACGTGATGCCACTGTGCCTTCAGATAAGGCTGCCACTTCTTACTAGCCAGGATTATACGCAAGACAAGCAAAAAAAACTAAGATTTATCAGTTCATACCTGTAACACAGCAGCTGAATGACACACAGCATTGCTAGACTTTCTACTGCCGCTCTTTTTTTTGAAGAACAGCTAATAGTAATACCTCACTATACGCATGTTCAATATCAAGACCGTAATTAGTAACTGAGATATCAACATATAGATATTGATTGAGTTCTCAACAAATAAGTGTGCAAGGCACAAGA
>JBHEQW010000077.1:0-16607 GCA_046530935.1 Arsenophonus sp. | reverse complement strand
TTATGGTTTTTTGCGAGCCCTTATCTCAAGTGCTTTATACACTTTCGGCAATAGTGTGCCTTGTTTATAATTTGATAAGAAACCTTGGTGATGCGGCATTTTAAAATGCCTAGTTTAGGATATTGCTAATATAGCGCTAGATCATCTCTTTCTGTATTTGAGTCTATTGCCAGTACTGCTTAGTCTAGTTGTCTCATAGTAGTGATCTATAACCACTCCTCTTAAAACAGTATACCGTTAATTTTGATGTGGATGTTTGCCATGAGCGCTTAAGGTGTGCATGAGGTATTTCACGCCATACCACGTCCATTTCATCTTTTTAGTCAAGTGCGCTTTTCAGTAAGGTACGTGGTACTGTGTTTTCTGTTAATGCTGTGATTGGTTCCTTTCACATATATACATCAGATTAGGAAGAGTACTATGATTTTATTAGGCCATACCTGTAACAAAGCAGCTAGATGATAGCGCCTAGGTAGATTTCTTCGATCTCTTTTTTTTGAAAAAAAGATCCAGGCATACAGGATGCTTAATATCTAGACAGAAATAACTGATAGAGGCATGAAGATGTGTATGTTAATTGAGTTACTGATCATAAAGTGTGTAAGGCACAGAAGATATCAATTTCGATGCCATATTTTTGTGCTTGCTGCAGCAGCATAGTGCGGATGCCAGCTAGAAACATAGCGCTGAGAGTTCTTGGTAGTTATTGTTAAAAAAAGTCCAAAGAGTATGGATATAGTAAAAATAATTTTTTGCAAGTCGAAGTCGAGTAAAATATGAACATTACTGTGCTAACAACTGTTCTGTAGCTTTTAAGCCGTATGAACTTGAGGTTTTGACTTACATCTTTGGCAGAAAAACTGATGTGAAAAATATTTAGGAGATGAAAAGCAGTAGCAGCGCTAGGAGAGACACCAACATGGCATAAGTGCTGCATCTGTAATTTATTCACTTAACAGATAGATTGGTCCACAAGTTTATAGTTTTGCCATCTTTGTTAAGAAAATGTATTGCAATTGTCATTAATGGTAAAAAGCACTTTAGTTTTGCTCTAGAATTTATGCATTTTTGAGCTGTCTTAATAATAGAGAAATAGAAATTATCATTCTTTGTTAGTGCATTCCTTGCTCGGGTTTTATCAGCCCAGTTATCTTTATATTTCTCATAACTGGCGAAGGAGATTGTAGGATTCTCACTAGTTCCATATAGGTGATGAATTCATAGGTAATTATGCTTTAAGTCATTGCTAATTAATGTAGGTGTATCCAGCTTCATTGGATATTGTCCTGATTGATTTCTAAAAACTTCGGATAATCTTGACTTGATGCGGATATAATACTTGCGTGTTGAGAAAAAATTTGTGATCTACTCGTACGCATTGTTGTATTGCTTTCTTTTAAGTCTATCAAAAAAAATTTTGTTCGCTATGTCATAATTTATTTCGTGATGGAGATCATGAAGCATTTAAAATAAATAGGTTGTGTAACATGTGAAGTCGCGTATTCTATTTTTAATTTTATATCCGGATTTATGCTTTCTAATAGATTTATTCCGAGCTGTCTATTGAATAATCATGGAGTTATTGCTAAGGAATTTTACATTTAAAATGTAAATAGTTATATCAGCCGATTAAAAAAATAGCTGACTAGATTCCATTGTGGTGTATTTTCGTTTTATTTATCGAATTTTATCTGGCCTGGAAAAGATTGTTTGAAACCACAATAATTATCGAAATAGAGCCTCAGTGCCTACATGTTGCTCTGCTAGCAGAGCAACAATCCTTCATTTGCCAACATAGCATTTTAATGCCAATATATTTTATATAATGAAGCCGTTTTAGCTAATTTGGCCATTTTTATAGGTATATTTGTTGAAGCCAAGTGATAAAGCGGCATTGTTTATTATAAAATTGGCTGATTTTATTTTCAGATCAGTCACAGCATACGCTAATGAATCGATGATAGAATTTGATCAAGCTGATCAAGCTTTAATGCTTATTTAATTTGTCTCTATTCAACGTCTAGAGTGATATATTTACTCAGTTTTCATCTTCTTTTACTAGAAATAAAACTATTTTTAGATTTTCCTTGTAATACTCATCCACATCTCTGTTTTTTCAGATTTAAATTGGTGTATACGCTTAAACATCAGATTGTCGCCAGTATTTAAATTTATCTCACTCAATAATAATTGCCTATCAACTGTATTAGACAAAACAACATTAGGTATAAAACCTCTGTAAGAATTGTTTAAAACTATTTGACTAATGTTTGACTTTAGATTATTTGGCATTTTTTTTACTATTATTCAATAAGAGTATCTTGGAATAATTTAGTAAAATCATTTGATTTAACGTTTCCGGCTTCACCTTTTATGTCTGGCTCTGGTGGGTTAGGTATTTTTTTAGAGTTTGTGTGTCAGTTTTAGTTGCTGACTAATTTTAGCTAATGGAAATAGAAATGCAACACGAATAGGATTATTCTTAGTGATTATCTAGTGGCCTAATGCTTTATTTTATCCAGCGCATAATCAAATAGTTAGGTTCCTTCATTGGGTTGCATGGATTAAATTTTTCTGTGGTAATACCAACGGTTCTGAACGGACAACAGGTTCCAATCGTATAATTTTTATAGGCAACAACTTAGCTGCCAGTTCATGATGCGACTTAAGGTGGTTTATAAATCTTTCCTGAAATCTTGCTTTCTTGCTTTTGCTTCTTAAGTTTTCACCATTAGGTATTGTTTATTCTCATGCTAATCAATTAAGGATTTATGGTAGATTTTCTTTATCATAATTATCAACTTGACTATGATTGGGTGGTAACAATTTCCATATCTTCTTTTATGCTATGCAGAAAAGATTATCAAAGGTATTATGAAAGTATAAGATACTATTATATTTAGTACTTTAATTTTTTTAATCGCATCTCATCTTTGTTAATCAACTAAATTAATTAGTTTCCTGACGTTCGTTTTTATGTATGTTGTTGTTAAATAACTTTTAACTTGAGTTGTAAAAGTTTCGCTATTTTCGAATATAGTCTTATAGACTTATTAAGTCATAAGGATCGAAATATTTGCCATTTTCAACTGTACGCTAGCGTTTATAAAAATTATCCATTAAATAAATCAAGTATTACGCGAGATTATTTCTAAAAGTATCACGGTTACTTCTGTAATCATTATTTGAATAAGTAAGATATTCAGGCATATATCTGCCATATAGATTTCATTATAACAGTCAGATAAATCGACCACGTGCCCTACATTAAAATTTGTAATAGGTATTTTTTTAGCGTCATTGTTATGTCTTGGGTGAGTTTTTTGCTGTTCCTGCACTTAATTTAATATTGTCATATATAAAATTATAAGCCTAATAATTAATCCTTCATAGAAATACGTAATAGTTAAATTAATAACGTCACCTTTTTAGCGGTTGACAAAATCTTCAATAAGCAGGCCATATCATTTAGCTAGTGCTTTCTTGTGCTGACCAGAGAATCAGCTAGATCCAAAAAGTTTACAACGCATATTCTTCTCTTGGTTTAAAACCTTAATTTAATTCGTATATATCGACACCTAGATACACTTATTTAGGCTGAATTAACGCATCATCATAATTTATATTATATTTTTAAGCATAAATATGCTCCAGTTTTTTATAATTTCCAGTTTTATTTTCTCTGCATTATTTTAAAGTCCTATCTGTAATCAAAGATTATGCAAATAGTTCAG
This sequence comes from Arsenophonus sp., assembly GCA_046530935.1. Lineage (GTDB taxonomy): Bacteria > Pseudomonadota > Gammaproteobacteria > Enterobacterales > Enterobacteriaceae > Arsenophonus. Next base: position 12,873 of record JBHEQW010000077.1, on the reverse strand, counting down.
TTTTACGATATACACCTCGTCGTCTTCATAGTAGCCTTGATTATCGATTAGCGCTTTGTATGGATTAACAAATCGCTGATAAACACCGCCGTTTTCTTTTAAGAGTGATTAAAGGAAAAGCAAAGATCAGAGCTTGATTTTAGAATGCTATGTAAAATATATCCAGATTTTTTTAGAAACCTCTTTAGATTCTTCGATTAAAGCAATATTAAAATTATGTTCTAACTTTTATAAAAGCAATATTAATTGCCAATTGGCCATATCTAAAAATATACTTATTCGTTCTTTCAATTCAATATAAGCATTAAAAGCACGAAACTGATTTTCTAATCCATGCCTTTCTATTTTAAGCTTTTAATACCGTATGCATATGCAGAGAATCTTCAATAAAATTTGTAAACTCCTAAAAACATAAAAACTTGTGTTTATTCATTGATGCTGTGTAATTAAGACTATTTAAGCAAATGAAATGGTTTTCATAATTATGGTGGAGTATCCTGAAGTAAAACTTAATGCGTTTCAGTTTAAGCATGGGCTATGCGAATTTTTCGTTAATTTATACCCTCATGCTTATGTGTGACCTCCCTATATATTCAATGTTAATTGAATTAGCTGTTTTAATCACGTCCACTTCTTTTTACCAGTAAGAGAAGCTTATAGTTTTTATATAGATAACCGTAATTAATTAATATTAACTTAACAAGTGTCAAATTAAGTTAACTCCTAAGGCATTTATTTCTCATGCTATTTGCTGGATAGTTTTTATAGCTACTAACATGCTTGAAAATTCTTGATTTTTTGTTGTGTTGTTGCGGAAGTAAACCGGATTTTATTATAAATAACATGGCAATTCGGCTGCATTTAGAACAAGATCTCACACATATTTGCATTCTCACAACATTAAATAGTTTTTCGACTTTTAAAGATTTATGGCTAATTTACTTGGATATCCAATTTTTTTACGTGCTATAATCTAGTTACCAGATTTTATAGAGAAGATGTAAAGCAGTGTTTTGATATACTTCTATAAATATTCAGTCTGCTATTCATTTTTAGATATCATTTCTCTGTTATTTTATTCTCATTATTGCTGGGTTATCTTGTTTACACATATCTCGAGAGCCAGAAGCATTTTTCTATTCAGTATCAGTATGTCGACCAAGGTCGTGTATTTCGATATAAGTTGTAAAGAGAAATGATCTATGAGCGTTGTTGGAATATCTGGCTTAGTTGCACAAGGGAAGATATTTTATTTGCATGCGTGAGCAATCCTATTAACAGTAACAATAGACTGATATAGCTTAAGCACACTCTTCATCCATAATTGTTTCCTGTATCTAAAAAGTTTGTAAGGCTGATATGCTTGTATGGCCTGTTGGTGTATAGCCTGTGTAGATATTTTTATTAAAAATATTAAGTACCTGCGGATCCATAGTATTCAAAGTTGGCACAGCAGCATCAGACACATGGCATGCAGTTACTGAGTGATTAACTAGTTTTAGGCCTAGGTTTCTAGGATATTAAAACTTGAGCACGATGGAGAGTGGTGAATTATAATAGTAACGCACTAGTGTGAGAAGGAGTTTGATGTATATGATTTAATCATGTAGATACAGTTTAGGGTATATAATCAGGCGATTAATCAGTCTTTTTGATATTTTACTTTCATTATATTTCAGCGTCAGAACTTATTAACCACACTTATCTAGTCTATCACCAGCATTCAGTTTTTTAGTGATGTTTAGCGAACAAAATCCACATTTCTTATGTTATAGATAAATAATGTCAAAGCTGCTTTCTGAAGTTCATTGAGAAGTTAGGTAACGTGAGTTTTAATTACCGTCGTTGCCAAGCCTTAAGGTCCCTTCTTCAGTAAGGCCTGATATTCCTAGTATTCGTGGGATTAGCCTAGAATAACTTCTTTCCATGCATGACCGTATCACACTGTTAGCATGTCACCACTATTTTGTATGGTTTATGCATCATCTCTTTATCCCATATTGCACTAATATCTAAACAATAGCAACCCCACTGACTATCGTCATGGTTAATAGTCGTTGTTTAAGTTTAAGACCAATTATGGTTTTTCAGACAAAAACTATATTTCTTATGTCGCTCGCTAGTACAAATTCACAAAATAGGTTAATAAAGTATAGACGATATCGATAATCAGCATATTCTCAGTGAGTGAGAATATGCCAAAAGTATGTTGTAAAAGTCCGGTTGTAGTAGATCCAATAGTGTATTTTTCATGCAATCACTAACATCCTCATACAAGTTTTAGGAAGAAATTCCATTCTATTGTTAATTTAGGCATTTCAAATGCAGTTTTCTTAGTTAGTGTTATCGGGTATAATATACATATTTAGTAGTGTGTCCCAGTAAAATATTAAAGAATATGTTGCTCTCTGAGAGATAAAGAAATCTATACAACGTCTGTTCATTACTAGAAAAAACAAAAACCAATAACCACATGGACAGATATCTTCACATCACCAATAATTATTTGATATAATTTTTTTTGACTGTAACCCAGATCCCAGGTATAATAATATATTTTATAATCTTATCTCTCTATAGAGATATTGATAGGTCATAATAAAAAAATCTTCGATAAGATATTTAAGACGGAAAACTATCGTCCAAATTTTAAACCAGTTGGGATTACCATGTGTATCATCCCAACTCCAAGGTCAATATATTTATATTTTTGAGGAGGTTTTCCTTCTTGCATATCATTTTTTATTTTTTAACATAAATATAGATAACTTCTAGTCTATGTAATACTATAAATCATCCTTTTTTTAAAACTGAACTTCATGTAATTTTGCTTTTTTAAACCATATATTGATAACTGTCATAATCTATTTACAGCTAGTTAACGTTGATGTAGAACTTTTAATTTGATTCTGCTTATTTTGAGCTATTTACAGCATTTTTAAAAACCTTCTAAAGCCTTTTGCCATTCCCCACTACTAATATGGGGAGTGATACGCAAACTTAGAATAGTAGCAGGTGTTTCTATGAATTCGCATCTTCTATCACACCGGTTATTATCACTGTAATATCTAAAGCCTGAACGCCTAGCCAAAATCGATAATTAATAATAAATCTGATGCTGAACTAAATGGAACAGACATATAAAGTTGCAATCTAGTTAAATTGATGAAGTGCGCTGTTAATCAGCCAATCCAAGCATCTATTATTGTACACGCTATAATATTAGTAATCGCATTCCAGCTTAAATGGTCTGAAAGATAAGTATGCTTGATGTTATCAGCATAGTAAACAAAGAGTGTATTTTAAAAAATCGAGCATTAAAAACATGTATGCTATATTCAGACCCATCCATTGAATATCAACTTGATTGATGGCAATATAAAAACAATCAACTACAATTAATTTTTAGCTGCGTCAAAAACTTGTTCGTTAGGACGTTAGGATAAGTGCTAGAATAAATATCCATAAAATAGACATCAAAGATCATAGCAATTAATTTTTTGTTGATATTGTTATAACCTGGACATTGTTGTGCACAAATTATTAATTATCATTTTGATGCACCAGCCATCACTCTCCAAAAGCAAAAATTTAATTTTCTATTTTTGTAAAAACACATTAACTATTTTACACCATCCCATTCTATCCCATAAGGGATACTGGCTATCGTATATTTTTATACAGTCATGACAAAAAATTTTCCAAGTAGCAAAATTATCATTTATTCACAAATAACAAAATAAATTTCGAGCAAAAACTCTATAACAAATAAAAAGAAAATTAATTAAATAATTACAAGATATTTATGATACTAAATTAATTATTATAATTTTTTTGACTAAACTAGATTGTAAAAAATAAATTTAATTGAGGCAAAAAGAGTAGTAGCTTAATATTAATAACTCATCAACACGTTAAAAACAATAAAAGCATTAGCTTTTATGTCTCAATTTTTTTATGCCAGCTGATGTTGCTAACAAAATAATATCTGCAGCGCGATTAGCAAATAACCCTACCGTAACAACGCCTGCAATTGCATTAATTTTATTTTCAAGCCATATCGGATCTACAATCCTTAGATTGTAAACATCCAGAATAACATTGCCATTGTCAGTAACCACATTTTGCCGATATTCTGGTATTCCGCCTAACTTTATCAATTGACGAGCAACATAAGAACGTGCCATAGGAATTACTTCAACAGGCAATGGAAATTTACCTAAAATATCAACTTGCTTAGATTTATCAGCAATAGCAATAAATTGCTTGGCCATTGCAGCGATGACTTTTTCACCAGTCAAAGCAGCGCCACCACCTTTAATCATCATTAAATCTGGATTAAATTCATCAGCCCCATCAATGTAAATATCAACATCATCTACATCATTACTATCAAGGATGGGAATAGCTAATGAGATTAATTTGTCTGCAGAAGCAACTGAACTTGAAACTGCACCTTTAATTAACTGCTTTTTTGTTGCTAAGCTATCAATAAAATACATAACTGTAGACCCTGTTCCAACACCAACCAGCATATCTGGTTTGATATATTCTAAAGCAGCCCAGCCAACCATTTTTTTTAATTCATCCTGTGTCATAATTAGTTGCCTTATTATTTTTTTGTTTCCAAAACCTATTAATTAATTAGTATAACAAAATTTATACGACTATCGATTGGAAAAATATTGCATAGTTAAGATTATAGAATAACATCTGAATTGAATTTTAAAGAGATCTTTTTGTAATTAAACGCCATGATTATCGAACACCACAAAGCATTGGATAGCGTAATCCGTGACGCTGCTTTGAGCGAGCAGCAAAAAAATTTTGTATCACTCAATCTGCTGTTTCACAAAGAATTAAGCAGCTTGAAAAGCTATTTAGTCAGCCATTATTAATAAGGACAATACCTCCTAAACTGACTTACTAAGGGAAAAACTACTCTTACTTTTACATCAATTTGAATTACTAACTAGAAGAGCACAATGGTTTGGTAACGAAAGTAATGATGCAACTCCATTGTTGTTGTCAGTGCCAGTAAATGCTGATAGTTTACCAATTTGGTTCCTGCCTGCACTCAATCATGGGTTACAGGACACTCCTATTCGTCTTAATATTCAAGTTTAATATGAAACCTAGACTTAAGAGCTTCTGTGTAGAGGAGAGGTGGTTGGCACAATTAGTATTCAACCAGATCCTTTACCTGGTTGCTTTGTGGGTAAACTATGTGGATGGATTATTTATTTGTTTCCTCACCAACATTTGCTGAACGTTATTTTTCTACTGGTATAACAAAAAACTCACTTTTAAAAGCTCCAGCTGTCGGTTTTAATCATCTAGATGACATGTATCAATCTTGTGTGCAAGAGAATTTTAACCTATATCCTCTGGTAGTGTTCCTTGCCATATTGTTAACTCATATGAGGCATTTGTTCAACTGGCTAAACAAGGCTCAACCTGTTGTGTAATCCCACATTTACAAATTATTGATGAATTAAATTCAGGTGAACTTAGTCAACCTTACACATGGATTATGCCAGAGTAGGATGCTATATTGGCATCGTTTTTCTCCAGAAAGCAGAACAATGAGGAAGTTGACTGATGCCCTGATAAAAACATGGTGGTGTAGATATTGAAACAAGTAGATAATGGTAATGTGGCAAGTAAAAATTACGTTTCAAATTAAAAATAAGATTAACTTGATCTGTAAAATCAATAGGTTACTGTTCATGAGTTTGCTTGCTATAGCTGATAGCAGGATAGATGCAATTTGAGTTATCAACTTAATTATTGATAATTTGTATAGATATCAGATAATTAATAGTATATGTTTTAGCTAATTTAATATTAAATACTGTCACTAACTTATCTGGTTGCGTTTTGGCATTGTCAATTACTTTAATTATACTATACCTATGTTTTATATATTAATGTCTTTAGTCTTTTATTACTCTTTACTCAATTATAAGTTATGCTCATTTCTGATGTATGTAGTTTCGTAGATGTTAGTGTATGTATCCTGATTATTAATTTCATAATAATTTCAATAACATATATATTATATAGCATGAAAAAGTTTACCTGCATGGGGGTATCTGCGAAACTAGATATTATCTGTAATCCATTGTATGCACTCATATGTAAATGTGCTATGCTGGCGCAGCTGATAGTCATCTCTGTTGGGGCCTACATTGAAGCCATGCTTGTTAGAAGATGCTGAACGGCCACATTATAGACTATCTGGTTCATGCTATGTTGTACGTAATTGTTATTTGCCATAGTCTGAACTATAGAAATTGCTATTGTCGATTACTGAGATTAAAGTGGCTAAGATTATGGGTCGTATCGGCAATGAAAGATGATTCAAGAGCTCGTTACTACCGCCTTATCTGAAGCGCATAAAAAGTGTTGAGGAGTTAGTACACCATAGCTGTATGCCTACGAAGTATATTCAGCAATAATTTTCACGAAGGTTATGTGTGATCTTGGTAAAAAAGCACATAGTTTTTCCCATTACTATTATCAGAGTGAAACAGCAATGGTTTGAAGGTCACAGACAATTGTGCCTGCATGATTTAAGAGATCGACATACGCTTATTTCTTGGTCGATGATACTATACACTTCTGTCTTGTATAGAAGAAAGATTGGCCTTTGCATGCTTGTCATTGTCGGTGTCATTAAGCATGAACGTAATGAGGTTAGTCTTGAACGAAGATGCTTATTGGTAGTAAAAAGAAAACTTGGCTTAACTTATCAATGGTCTGCAGGAGCGCGTGGCTTAAGTGTATCTTCTGGATTTGCTATTGGAGTGGAGACACTATGAACTTGGTTTTTTAGAATTCAATAGAAAAGATATTTCCATACATGCAAAACTAAAGTTGTTTAGTACACAAAATAGTTAATGTGCTAGCTTCAGTTCAAAAAGGCATGAAACTGAAAGTTAAGGCGGAGCTTGCTGGAGGACTCTCTGTGGCTTGCAAAGAGTAGTTAGGCCGATAATAAAGTTCTTGATATTTTATTGGCAATGTTTTTAGCGAAGTATCATAAAGCTATGAAGAAGCTGGCCATAGTAGTTTGCTGTGTTAGAAATTTAACATCTCGACTATCTGGGTTCATTAACTCACACTGATGAGTATTATCAATAGTTATTAGATATTTTTATTTCACAAGGATTAATTAGCATTAATCGATGATCTTAATATCTTTGATATTATGCCAATAAAATGAAAAGTAAAGCCATTTCATTACGTTAAAAGTTAATTGGTAATGCATCATATTTTTTAGAGTGAAGATGTTATTAAACAACATCAATTATTGCAACAACATGTGGACAAATTGAATTGATCAATGGATATTAAAAAGCAGTATCAATTAGTAAGTATAAATAAGTAAAGAAATGCATAAAACAAGCGCTAAAAATTTGTAGTTTCCATATCAAATAATAGTTTCCATATCAAATAATAGAAACTATCAAAGTAAATGGCAACCCTAGTATTAGTTAATTTTTAATTTAATGATTAGAGTTTTGATTTAACTTTTGTTGTGGTGATTAATTTGTATTTTTTTATTATTGACTAATTGTATATATGTTGTGGAAAGAAATAAGTGCTGACTGGGCTTTTGTAATACATAAAAGATAAATATCTTTCATTTTTTATGGAACGTAAAAATAGCTATGAAATATTTAATAACAACATGTGTATCTACCCCTTTTTATTGGATTTATGTTATGTCTGCATTTATTGCGAAATACTCATGATCTTGTTGATTTTGATAATCTTAAATACTACTATAGTAGTATATTAAAAAATCTAGTCTTTTTAAGGACTAGCAATTTTTTCGTAATTTTATTTTTTTTGACTGGATATTTATTGAGCGAGTAAAGAGTAATTAAAGTGATTGAAATTAGGTAAATTCAATATAGATGATCCATCTGGCATCGCAATAATCGGATCTCCGCTACTCTTTAAAGGATGCTTTTGTTTATGCGGATAGTAATTTAATCAGTTTTATATTGATATTGGAATGTTGTTATTATAGCTAAATCTTGCATTTAATCTATGTTTTCACCTCTATAAAAGGCTATGAATAATCAATTTCATTATTCTAGCAATAACTCTATTGATCATCTTGTCTTCCTTTATACTGTCATCAAATGAGCTAATAATGTAATTACATATTCTTATTCTCATCTGTATGATTTGTAGACTATTAGATTATTGTTTTTTTACTGTTTATAGCCATTGTAAACAGCCAGATATGTCCTTATTTAAATTTACTAAAGCTATTTAGGAACTGAAATCTATTGATGTACATAATAGGCTATGTTGGCAAAGGTTGTTGGTAGAAATCCCTTATTATGAAAAAAAAGATTTTATCTACAAAGATTATCATGAAAAAGCAAACAGTCATACAGATCAAAAAGATGCTTTCCTCACTTCCTTGCACCAATAAAGCCGCATCTCATTAATTACATCACTGACAATATATTGGATATTGGATGATGTGGATTGATGCAATGAAGCAACTTATTTCACTTTATCCTACCAATATTGTTAGAACAAGCATCTTATTCCATGTGTGATATTCATAGCGTTAGAGCGATATTGTTGTAAAATCGACGATTGCAGAAAAATATTTAACAATCTCAGTATAGCTTCTATAGCGAAGCTACATCACATGGATAAATGGTTTAGTTATCTGTTATGTATATTGAATAGCTTGACTTAACGTGAAATCAGCGAAATAAATAAGGCATTGATTTAAAAATAACGTCTACCTCTTCTGGAGGTTGTTGCTGCTTTCTTGCTTCGAAGTTGAGAGCCAACATAAATGTACTAAGTGCTATTATTGAGGTTGACAAAATATTTTTCCATGAATCTTTTAAATTAAAGCATTATATATCCAAGATGGGAAAGATAGAATACAAAGAAAGGAAGAATAAAAGGAAGGAATGAATCGATGCCTTAATTACTAAAAATCGACAGTGTCATATGAGCTATGATATGAAATTCTTAAAGAGTTTAATGCAGAGTGTGTTTTAGCTGTTTTTTAGTCGATCATCGATAAAGAGTCCTTTATTTGCTCAGATAGAGTTAAATGCTACAAAACATTTTTTAATGAGTGTAAAATTAGTTACCATTACGCAATAAGGTTGAATAATCAAAGAGTTATTGGTAAGGAATTCAACATTAAAAATTTGAGTAATTATATCATCTAATTAAAAGGATGATTTACTAAATTCCATGGTGTCGATCGTTTTATTTGCAGAATTATCTGGCCTAAAGAAGATTATTTAAAACCACAACAATTGAAATACAGACGTAACTACAAATTGCTATGCGAGCAAAGCAACAATTTTTACAAACATAGCCTAATGATCACAGGCATATTACACATATTTTCTTGACGGACACTGTTGTTCGATCATAAAAATGTAATTTTTTTTCTGCAAAAAACATTTTTTTCTCTTGATGAGCTATTTGCGCACTCAGTTATACGTTAATTCTTTAACAACGTTAATTTCGATTTCTGTCATGGATCAGAACTTCAGGTAGGCAGGACGTTGATTTCCAGTAAAATGAGGCAGTAGAGCAGAAATAAACCTTCGGAAATAGAAGCATAAAGAGTTTAAAAGTTACTAGCATGATTATTTGCACCTAGACGGGAAATATCTTCCGAAAATTCCAAATGAAACTTCAGGATGTTATCTTTTCGTATGTATAAATCATGCTCATCAATTATTTTTTATCTTTCTTTAACAAGAAAGCAGCTAATGGTTGACGTTTTTTATATGATCTTAAACAAGCGCATGTGTCCTATGGCTATCCATCTCGCAGTTACAGACAATTGCAAAGAATTTACATGCTTCCTTTTTAGTCTGCGAAAACGTTTAAGGACCATCGGAAAATATGAATTCAATTGGTTGTATACAGAGCTTGGGATAAAACACAGACTTAGCCTGTCAATGCATACTCAAATGAATGGTATGGTTGAGTAATTTAATTGGTGCATAGAAATGCGCTGATAAAACCATCATTTCAATTCCAGTTAAAAGCTTGAGATCACTTTGCATTAATTATTTTGCTGTACAATCAGGAATTATCCTAATCAGTATTAGGCAGTAAAATTCCATTGCAGTTTTATGAAAGATTGGTTTTAAGTTAAAACCTTAATTATTCAAAAAATTATATTTTTCCAGGGATATGACACCTAAATATTTAGGAGGTTAATTTTGAAAATTGCTATTACAGGAACAGGTTATGTTGGCCTGTCGAATGCAATGTTGTTAGCGCAACATCATGAGGTTGTTGCGTTAGATATTAACGCTGAAAAAGTAACTATGCTAAATAATCAGAGATCACCAATAGTAGATAAAGAAATTGAAGTGTTTCTGACAGAAAAAAAATTGAATTTTAGGGCAACAACTGACAAACAACAAGCTTACCATGGAGCAGATTATGTGATAATTGCTACCCCGACTGATTATGATGCTAAAACTAATTATTTTAATACTTCTTCAGTTGAAGAAGTGATTGATGATGTAACCCAGATTAATCCAGCAACTACCATTATTATTAAGTCTACTATCCCTGTGGGTTTTATCGTTCGATTAAAACAAGAAAAAGGGTATAAAAATATCATTTTTTCACCGGAATTTTTGCGTGAAGGTAGAGCTCTATATGATAATCTTTATCCTTCTCGTATTGTGGTTGGGGAATGTTCAGAACGCGCTAAAATTTTTGCTGATTTGTTATTAGAAGGGGCGCTGAAAAAAGATGTTGCGGTGCTATTTACTGATGCAACCGAGGCGGAAGCAATAAAATTATTTACTAATACTTATCTGGCAATGCGAGTTGCTTATTTTAATGAATTAGATACTTACGCTCATAGTAGCGGATTGGATAGTCGGCAAATTATTGAAGGTGTTTCATTAGACCCGCGTATTGGTAACCACTATAACAACCCATCTTTTGGTTATGGTGGTTATTGCCTGCCAAAGGATACTAAGCAGTTGCTATCTAACTATCATGATGTACCAAATAATTTAATTAATGCGATTGTGAAATCTAATCAAACACGTAAGGATTACATTGCCGATAGGATTATTAGTCAAAATCCAAAAAAAGTAGGAGTTTATCGGTTAGTGATGAAAGCCGGTTCAGATAATTTTCGAGCATCGGCAGTACAAGGTCTGATGAAGCGAATTAAAGCGAAGGGAATTGAAGTGCTAGTTTATGAACCCGTTTTACAACAAAGCGAATTCTTTCACTCTAAAGTGATCACTGATTTGGACTATTTCAAAGAGAAGTGCGATATTATTCTGGCTAATCGATTGATGCCGGAATTGAAAGATATAAAATATAAAGTTTATACCAGAGATCTATTTGGTTACGATTGATAACTATTTCTATTCATGTGGCAATCACATGGTTAAGGTTGGTGCATTGATTATTCTAATTCTAATATTAGGGTTATAATTCTCATATCCAGGAATAATATGGGATTTTTTGCTATTTTGGCAAAAATTATTGATAGAAATTCCTATACTATACTATATAAAGGTTTTTAGCTTACAAGAGGTTGGCATGAAAAACCAAACCATTATACAGATTAAAGATACTATTTCCTTACTCTTCCTGATAACATAAAGCTGCATATCATTAGTTGGTTTGGCAACAATCTGTCGAATGATCTTGATTTATTTATATATTGAAGAAACTTCTTTCACTTTATCTTCCACATATTGTCACATTGAACATGTTATTCGCTTGTGGATATTCGTTATGGTTACAAGCGATATTGTTACAAAATTCTCGATTTCAGAAAAATATTTAATAATTTTGCTATAAGTTCTCTAGCGAAACTATATTACAAGGATAAATGCTTTAGTTATTTCTGATATGTGTTTAATAGTTTAACTTTAGAAGAGTCAGAAAAACAAACATGTATTGATTAATTTGAAAATATCGTTTAACTATCATTACTTTTTTCTTGCTTCAAAAGCTATAGTTAACATAAATGCATTAATTGATATTATTGAAGTCGATGAAACATCTTTTTCTAAATATTGTAAAGGTAAGTGTTTTTATATCTCACATAGAAAAAAGTTAGAAAACGCGAGAGAGAAGGAGATAAAAGGAAAGAACTAATCGTGTTTTTAATGTATCGAGATCAACATAGTAATTTGAACAATGAAATTCTTAAAAAGTTTAATGCATAGTGTGTTAGATGTTTTTTTGAGCTAATCATTGATAAAAAGTCCATCCTTTGCTTAGATTGAGCAAAACAGTATGAAACTTTTATAAGTGATCATGAAATTAGTAAGCATTGGCTAGTAGCATAATAATGTTGGATAATCAGAGAGTTATTGCTAAGGAATTCTATATTCAAAAATATGAACAGTTATATCATATTAGCTAATTAAAGGCTGGCTAAGTAGATTATTCCATTGTGTAGAATCGTTTTATTTATCGAACCATCTTACCTGAAGAAAATTTTTTAAAACCATAACAATTAAAATACAGATATGGGTATAAATTGCTCTGCTAGCAAATCAATAACCTTTACAAATATAGTTTTTTTATAATTTAAGTTAACTTTGAACCAGTCTTTCTAGATTACAATAAAGTTTTACTACCAAATACTTATTGTGGTAATTTCTGATTGTACAGTCAAACATATTGATCTAGAGTGATCTTAAGCTCTTGATCAGAATTGATATGACGCTGTGATTGTAGATGTGATTGTGGACCAAGTAGTACAATCTAAGGCTTTGATGATAAGTCTTTTCACAAAAAAACTACCCATTGTGGTAAATGTAAATTAGCTATGTATGCTTCTTGGCATGCATAGCATTATTAGTTTTATTA
>JBHEQW010000076.1:0-7520 GCA_046530935.1 Arsenophonus sp. | reverse complement strand
TAATAAAAGGCACGGTAAAAGCTTCTAAAGCTCATATAGCAATCGTTATTGCACGTTTTAATCATTTTATCAATAATAGTTTGCTGGAAGGTGCTATTGATACCTTAGAGCGCATTGGCCAACTTGCAAAAGAAAATATTACGGTAGTTTGGGTTCCTGGTGCCTATGAACTCTCCTTGACGATAAAAATACTAGTAGAAACCAAAAAATATGATGCAGTAATTGCACTTGCTAGCGTTATACGTGGCGCAACTCCCCATTTTGAATATGTTGCCGGTGAATGTAGTGCTGGACTTTCTAATGTCGCGATGACAACTAGTATTCCTGTTGCATTTGGTGTATTAACAACCGATGATATTGACCAGGCTATTGAGCGCGCAGGCACAAAAGCTGGGAATAAAGGTGCAGATGCTGCATTATCTGCACTAGAAATGATTAATGTAATTCAAGCCATTAAAGCCTAACTATTTTATTTAAGGGAAATTTTATGAAACCTGCTGCTCGTCATCGTGCACGTGAGTGCGCTGTTCAGGCGATTTATTCCTGGCAATTATCTGGTAATAATATTGCTGATGTTGAAGTGGAGTTTTTATCTGAACATGATACATCAGATATTGATGTATCATACTTCAGTGAGTTGCTTAATGGAGTTTCAACTCATATATTAGAACTTGATAAAAAGATAGCTCCTTATCTTTCGCGTCAGCTTGTTGAGCTTGATCAGGTAGAGAAAGCGGTTTTACGTTTAGCGATGTTTGAATTCTATTACCGTGATGATGTACCTTATAAAGTTACTATTAATGAAGCAATTGAATTAGCAAAAGTTTTTGGTGCCAAGGAAAGTCATAAGTTTATCAATGGCGCGCTCGATAAAGTTCTTGCTACTGTGCTTAATAAGTAATGGCGTTCAGGCTTTTTGAATAATCTGACATTTATTTTTATTATAAGGTAGCTTAATACCATTATTGAAATAGAATAATAATATATTGGAATATTATTATGGTTTGTAGCGAATTTGATATCATTGCTCGTTATTTTAATCGTCAACAGCAAAATAGGCATGACGTTAATATCGGTATTGGTGATGATTGTGCATTGATAACAATACCGGAAAAACAGCAATTAGGTATTACTACCGATACACTAGTTGCAGGCATACATTTTCTTGATAGCATTTCACCAGAAGATTTAGCCTATAAATCTTTGGCAGTTAATTTAAGTGATTTGGCTGCTATGGGGGCAGATCCTGCCTGGGTTTCTCTTGCATTGACATTGCCACAAATCAATGAAGATTGGCTGAAAAGATTTAGTTCTAGCCTATTTGAACAGCTTAATTACTATGAAATGCAGCTTATTGGTGGCGACACAACTCGCGGACCAATGAGTTTAACTTATACAGCACATGGTTTGATTCCTACAGGAAAATCACTAACACGGTCAGGAGCCTGTAATGGTGATTTAATTTATATTACTGGAACATTGGGAGATAGCGCTGCTGGCTTGGCGATTTTACAATCACAGTTGGTTGTGGATGATGCAAAAGATCGCCATTGGTTGATACAGCGCCATTTAAGGCCACAACCTCGTATTTTGCAAGGGCAAGCTCTACGTCATCTTGCTTCTTCAGCGATAGATATTTCTGATGGATTGATTTCTGATCTTAAACATATTCTCAAAATTAGTGGCTGTGGCGCTAAAATTAAATTAGATTCTTTACCACTATCGGATGCTTTGTGCAGACAAGTTACCTCAGAACAGAGGTTAACCTGGGCGTTAAGTGGCGGAGAAGATTATGAGCTATGCTTTACAGTGCCTAAAATAAACTGTGGTGCACTAGAATTAGCGCTAGCATATACTGGGGCAAATTTTCATTGTATCGGCCATATAACACCAGAATCAGAAGGCATCCGCTATTTTTATGGCAATAAAGAGGTTTTACCAAATTTAATTGCTTTTGATCATTTTATTGTGGAGAGAAGCTTACCATGACTGATAAAAAGTTTTGTTTAAAGCTATCAAATCCTTGGCATTTATTAGCGACTGTATTTAGTAGTGGTTTATCACCCATCATTCCTGGAACGATAGGATCGTTAGCTGCTATTCCATTCTGGCTATTGATATACTGATCATTACCTGTTTGGTTATGTTGGTCTATTGTTTTATTTGGTTTTATTATTGGCATTGTTATTTGTCAACGGACATCCGATGATATGCAAATTCACGACCACTCCAGTATTGTTTGGGATGAGTTTATTGGCATGTGGATAACTCTCATGGGAGTACCATTAGTTAATTGGCAATGGATATTAATTGCTTTTCTGCTTTTTCGCTTTTTTGACATGTTAAAACCTTGGCCTATTAGTTGGTTTGATCGGCAAATAGGTGGAGGGTTAGGTATTATGTTAGATGATATTATTGCTGCTACTTTTTCTATGATTGTTGTGGCTTGGCTTTGCTAACAACTTGCCCACTGTTTAGTGATATTATAATGCCGCTGAGTTACTTAAAATCAAAAGTGTTTGTTGTGATAAAAACCGTTGCTTTTAATTTTTCATATGTTTATTAAATTATTTATTGTAAAAATTGTTAATTGATTTTACAATTCCTTCGGCATTAAGTCCTAATTCAGCTAGAATTTCCGTTTGATTTCCTTGTGCAATATACTGATCAGGCAAGCCAAGATTAATGATAGGCATAATGTAATTGGCTTTTAATAAAAATTCATTAACGCCGCTACCTGCTCCCCCTATAATTGTATTTTCTTCTAATGTTACTAATAGATTATGATTTTGAGCTATCTCCAGTATCAACATTTCGTCTAATGGTTTTACAAAACGCATATCTACTACAGTGGCATTAAGTAATTCTGCAGCTTTCATTGCTTCCCTAAGTAATGTTCCAAAATTTAGGATAGCATTTTTTTTTCCTTGCCGACGAATTAGTCCTTTGCTGATTGGAATTTTTTCTAAAGGTTGTAAAGTGGCGCCAGAGCCGTGCCCCCTTGGATAACGAACCGCAACCGGACCATCCTGATAGTGATAACCAGTATGTAGCATTTGACGGCATTCATTTTCATCACTTGGCGACATAATTATTATGTCAGGTAGACAACGTAAAAATGATAGATCGAAGGCGCCTTGATGGGTTTGTCCGTCAGCACCAACAATGCCTGCTCGGTCTATTGCAAACAAGATAGGCAATTTTTGAATAGCTACATCATGAATCACTTGATCATAGGCGCGTTGTAAAAAAGTAGAATAAATAGCAACAACAGGTTTATAGCCTCCAATTGCAAGACCAGCTCCAAAAGTCACAGCGTGTTGTTCTGCAATAGCAACATCAAAATATTGCTTAGGATAGGTTTTAGAAAATTCAAACATCCCAGATCCTTCTCGCATGGCTGGTGTGATAGCCATCAGTTTAGGATCATCAGCTGCTTCTTGGCATAACCAATCACCAAAAACTTGTGAAAATGTTAATTGGTTATTATTGCTTTTTGGTAGGACAAAAGTTGTTGGATCAAATTTAGGCACGGCATGCCAACTGATAGGATCTTTTTCAGCGGGCTCATAACCCTTGCCTTTTTTGGTTATGATATGTAAAAACTGTGGGCCTTTTAACTTACGCATATTTTTTAATGTTTGTACTAATCTGAGTACATCATGCCCGTCAATTGGACCAATGTAATTAAACCCTAATTCTTCGAACATAGTACTAGGAATAACCATGCCTTTAAGGTGCTCTTCAGTTTTTTTTAACAATTCTTTAATTGATGGAATATTAGAAAATGCCTTTTTCCAACCTTCACGCAAACTAGTATATAGATTGCTCGATAACAGTTTCGCTAAATGATTATTTAACGCCCCAACGTTTTCTGAGATTGACATTTCATTATCATTGAGGATCACTAACATATCTTTATGAATGTCACCAGCATGGTTCATTGCTTCAAAAGCCATACCTGCAGTAATAGCCCCATCACCAATAACACAAACAGTTTTACGACCCTTATTTTCATATTCAGCAGCTACCGCCATGCCAAGACCAGCACTAATAGAAGTCGAGGAATGACCGACACTTAAAATATCATATTCACTTTCTGCGCGCCATGGAAAAGGATGTAAGCCATTTTTTTGTCGTATGGTATCAATGAGGTCTCGGCGACCAGTTAATATCTTATGTGGATATGCCTGGTGGCCGACATCCCAGATAAGATTATCAAATGGAGTTTTATAGACATAGTGTAAAGCAACAGTGAGTTCAATAGCTCCTAATCCAGAAGCAAAATGTCCACTGGAACGGCTAACACTATTTAATAAAAATTGTCTCAACTCTTTACATAATTTGCCGAGATTTTCTTTTGGTAAAAGTCGCAATTCTTTCGGCGTTTTTATTAATGCTAAAGTTGGATAAGAAGTAATATCAATGCTCATGTCTTCTCATTAAATAATTTTTTGTTTATACAAATGATATTGTAGTGTAAATAGCCCAGCAAAAAGATTATTAAAAAATTTTTACTGGTAAATTGTTCTGCTTTTAAATAAAGAAAATTAGTTTTTCCGTTCGATAATAAAATGTGTTAAGTTTTGTAGTGTTTCCGTATTAAGTCCATACTGTTCTTCTAACATATAAAGTTCATCTAATGCTTGTTCATATAAATTGTTAGCTTTTTTTTGTGCTTGTTCAATACCAATTAATGCTGGATAGGTACTTTTTTTATGTTTTTTATCAGATCCATGATCTTTACCTAAAGTATCTGTATCACTAGTAATGTCAAGAATATCATCATGAACTTGGAATAGGAGTCCAATTGCATTGGCATAATTATCTAATAATGGTAGTAATTTGTAGCTTTGATTGCCGGCGGCAAGTGCGCTCATTCTGATTGCAGCACGAATTAATGCTCCAGTTTTATGCTGATAAATAGATTCTAATGTTGCTATATCAATTTGTTGTCCTTCTGATTCCATATCAAGTGCTTGGCCGCAACACATGCCTGCTGCTCCACTAGCAGCAGCTAGCTCAGCTATCATTGCCAAACGATTAGCATCATTAACATCAGGCATAGCAGAACGAGACAAGATATCAAAGGCAAGTGTTTGCAGAGCATCACCAGCCAAAATTGCATGAGCTTCACCGAAAGAAATATGGCAAGTAGGTTGGCCACGACGTAGATTATCGCTATCCATTGCTGGTAGGTCATCGTGGATTAATGAATAAGCATGAATGCATTCAACGGCCACAGCAGGTACATCCAGGTTTTCAACGGCAACATTTAACATATCACCTATAGCATATACTAAAAAAGGTCTTAATCGTTTTCCACCAAGTAATGTGCCATATTTCATTGCGCTAACTAGTTGACTTTGATTAAACTGAATGTGATGGAATTGGTTTAATAGGATTTTATTGACCTGATCTTGTACCCATTGACGTTGATCCGCAAAAGAAAGAGTCACTATTTCAGTCATGATTTATTTATCTTCCTGCGTAAAGTTATCTAGTGGTGCATTATCATCAGCTTATAACAAAATTTGAACTCGTTGTTCTGTCTATTGCAACGATTTTGTCCTTGTCTAGGTAATTAGATTATATGTTCAAATTCACTTAATGCTTTTTCCAGCGTAAGTTCGCATGACTCTAAGCGTGTGAGAATCTTCTCTAACTTTGATAAGACAAGATTCTAAAGATACTGAATCTTGTCTATAAGATATTTTTTTATTCATAATCGTTTACTTGCATTAATATCAAATGATATTATGCGAGCAAGCACTTTATTTTACTACATTTATGCATACAATTTATTCTTTTTGTGATTTTTAGCAACTAACAGCACTATAGCGAGACGTAACTTAACTTCTCGCCTTAAAATTAAATGTCTTACCTTGCTAATAAATATGCATTTATTGTGTCTATTTGCAAAAATAAAAAGCAACTTTTATACAAATTATGAAGTTTATTATTAAACTATTTCCTGAAATTACTATTAAAAGCCAACCAGTGCGCTTGCGCTTTATTAAGATCTTAGCTAGCAATATTCTTAATATATTGAAGGTATTTGATACTGAAATTACTGTTATTCGCAATTGGGCTAATATAGAAGTTTACACAAAAAAAAATACATATCATGATGAAATTTGCGATGCCTTAACAAGGATTCCTGGCATTCATCATATTTTATTAGTTGAAGAATATCAATTCCGAAATCTTCATCATATTTTTGAGTTAGCTTATACAACTTATATTAAATTTTTAATAAATAAAACTTTTTGCGTACGAGTTAAGCGTCGTGGGCAGCACGATTTTACTTCAATTGAAGTAGAACGTTATGTTGGTGGAGAATTAAATCAACGTATTTCTTCAGCCAAGGTAAAACTCAACAACCCTGATCTCACAGTGAACCTTGAAATTGAAAACGATAAAGTCATTATTGTCAAATCCCGTATTCAAGGGATTGGTGGCTTTCCTATTGGTACACAAGAAGATGTTTTATCATTAATATCTGGTGGTTTTGATTCAGGAGTGTCTAGCTATATGCTAATGCGGCGTGGTTGCAGAGTTCATTATTGCTTTTTTAATCTAGGTGGTGCAAGTCATGAGATTGGAGTCAAGCAAGTTGCTTACCATCTTTGGCATCGTTTTGGTAGTTCACATAAAGTTCGTTTTTTTGCAATAGATTTTTCCCCGATTGTAAGCGAGATCCTTAAAAAGATTGATGACAGCCAGATGGGAGTGGTATTGAAAAGGATGATGGTGCGTGCCGCATCCATAATAGCAGAACGTTTTGGAGTTCAGGCATTAGTAACCGGAGAAGCGTTAGGGCAAGTTTCTAGTCAGACATTAACCAATTTACGTGTAATTGATAATGTTACTGATACATTAATTTTGCGGCCATTAATTTCACATGATAAAGAAAGTATTATTAATATTGCTCGTGAGATAGGAACTGAAGATTTTTCACGTATAATGCCAGAATTTTGTGGTGTTATCTCTAAAAAGCCAACGGTGAAAGCAGTAAAAGAAAAAATTGAAGCACAGGAAACTAATTTTTATTTTATGCTCCTTGAGCATGTTGTTAGTACAGCACAAAATATTGATATTCGTCAGATAATAAATCATAATCAAGATAAAAAGCCAGAGGTAGAAATTATCAGTACATTTTCACTCGATGATATTATTCTGGATATTCGTTCTCCTTATGAACAAGAAGCACATCCACTCAATATTGAAGGTGTTAAAGTAACTTCATTGCCATTTTATAAGCTAAATAACCAATTTGATAAGTTACCACAAGAAAAATCTTATTTGCTTTATTGTGATCGCGGTATTATGAGCCGCTTACAAGCAATTTATTTACATGAACAAGGCTTTAGAAATGTAAAAGTATATCGACCTTAATGGGTAATAACAAGTTAATTTTGTTCCTTTTAAGGAGACATGTCAATTCAAGTGAATCTGCATAATTTTCTGCTATATCATCATTAGTTAGCATAGTTATAAATGCCATGGGAAAATAAGTT
>JBHEQW010000075.1:0-26103 GCA_046530935.1 Arsenophonus sp. | reverse complement strand
GGATCATCTGAAATATTTCGCCAAACACCGCCAGGACTAATCCCAAATTCAATAGTGGATTTTAATGAATGGATTGTTGAAGAAATCTCTCGAATCAATAACAACGTATTATTTCTTCTCCAGCTGCCTTTATCTAAAAATCCATGACCATATCGTTGAAATGTTGAATCATCATTAAGTTTGGAGGAAGTTGTTTCATAATAAAAATAATCATCAAAGTGTATTCCATCAATATTATAATTTTTAATTAATTCAATAATAATACTGGTAATCCAGTTACGAACTTCTGGTAACCCTGGATCAAGCACAAAACGGTCGTAGGCAGTCCGTATCCAATCTTTATGTAAAACGTAAACGCTGGTTGGTATAGAAGAAATGTGGTTTTGCAATGAGGTGATTGTTTCTGGGTTCATATCCATTGAAATGCGATATGGATTTAACCAAGCATGTATTTTTAAATTTCTTTTATGCCCTTCAGTAATAATAAACCCCAAAGGATCATAACCTGGGTCTTTACCAATTACACCAGTAAGCACGTCAGACCAAGGAAGAATATAAGAACGATAAAGCGCAGTACCATCTGGTTTTACCTGAAAAAAAATGGTATTAATGCCTAGCTTCACTAAATTATCTAGTTTATTAGTTAGCTCTTTTTTTTGCATTTCAATTCTAACTTTTTCCGAATCAATGTTAAGTGATGAAAGAGAAGGCCAATCAAGGCGAGATGCGGTCGGTAACCATACACCACGTACTGGAATATCTGGTTTAATCGCAGTCTTTTTCTCATCTACATTTTTTTTATTATTACAACCAATAACTAAAAACAAGCAAAATAACGGAATAATAAACCACTTTATCCAGTTTAATTGTAATAGCATCATTAATTCCTTATTCTGTTAATATAGTTATGACGAACTTGATAAACTCTGGTATTATTTAATTGATGGTATCATTTTAATAAATAAAGTTAAATTTTTGAAATAGTAAATTTATAATTAATACACTATATTAAAATAAGATATTAATAAGTATTTAATTAAAATAAAAAAATTCTAATGATTATATCTTCCAGTAAAATCTTGAGTTATTACTAAATCTACTGTGCGAGATGATGGTCAGTAGGATTCGCTCTGATCTTAGTAAATCCGTTTTCTATCCTTAAATTGCAGGTTGTTTATTACCATGGTCGGTCTCAGCATCAAGGTTAAATCCACCACCAGCCTTCCTTAGCAGGAAGTTCAGGATTTTCTAAGCAAACAGGAGCAGAATAAATATTATTATCATTGAAATGGTTCTTTTTCTAGAACCATAGTTTTTTAGTATAAGCTACATAGGACTCATAGTGTCATAAAAACCGATTCAATTGAATTCGTCGTTCTTATTGACGCTCAATGCGCCTAACGAGAAATTGTAAACTGCTATCAGTTATTCTCGATCTTTCTACAGCTTCTTCATTACTTCAGGATACTTCTATGAAAACCTTGTTAACAAAATATCAAGGATTTTATTATCGGTATAGTAGCTCTATCTGGTACCCACTACCTTCCGCAGCTTAGCCTTTAATTTTTACTTGCATCCCTTTGTAAATAGAGATGCAAGCATATTATCTATTTGTGTGCTTAACAGCGTTTTGTAGCCTCTCTAGGAATATCTTTGCCATTGTATTCTAAAAAACTAAGTTTGTACGCCCCTATCCATTGTAGCAAGCATGGGATATATGGTTAAGGCATATATGTTCGTAGGATATTAAAAAGTTCTGGCAAGGTTACTTCTTATCCTTGATAACCATTTTTAATCGTAACTAGCTTCTTACGCGTCTATGCTCACAGTGATGCCGATAATGCCAATAAGCAAACGCGATCATCTTATCTATCTAAGATGACTATCTATGCCATCGTCTAGAAAATAAACGTAGCATGTGTCGTTTAAATTACATAAGAACAATTGCCTGTGCTATTAAAGCCATTGCTGTTTCAGTCTCATAATAGGTGCTGATACTGGCCAGAGAGACCATTTTCTTTTTCAGCGAGAAGTGGGACAACCATGGCCTTTCTGAAAATCACTGCTGGAGATGCCTAGAGCAGGTATACAACAAATCATGGCAGCAAAATTCTTCGCCGTTTTTTTGCATATTTAGATAAAGCGGTAGCGAGGAGCTCTTGAAGTATATTCTCTTGCAGAATAGGACCACAACCATGCCATTAGGTATTTTAATCTCAACACTTCCAATACAAGTCTGTATGGTTTTTTATGATAAATAACCATTACTGGATGACTATATCTTCTGTGACACCAAGTTAACAAGATTGTGTTTTCAGGATGTTATTGCTGCATGCCTTCTAGTTCAGCTTCAACAGCGCTAGTGGTTATTATATGCCTGGTATTACTACTGAGATAAGTTCATGTTAATGCATCAAAAGTAATACCTAGTGTTCTAGATAGCTTTATGGTAGATTTTTCATTGCATATCATCTTTATGATATCAAAATTATTCATAAAATCAATCAGTATGAGAGATACGCCATTAGACAATAACTGCATATACTAGAAATGATCATGTGGCTCTTTGAGCTGTTTACCTTTATGGGAAACAATGTTTAGGTTAAGGATATAGAAGAGATTCATGAAGCATTAGAGTGTAATGTAAACTGACCATTATATCACCAGATTTGCTAATAACTCCTAGTAGAGGAGGACAGCCAATATTAATTAAAATTAGTTAATAAAATTATCTATAATATTCTATTAACGTTTATTATTTTCTAATACTGGTAATATTCGACTCAGTTTATCAAAAGTTTCTTGATACTCTTTTTCTGCTGTACTATCTGCCACAATGCCTCCCCCTGCCCAACAATAAAGGTATTGATTTTCAGTTAATAAAGTACGTATGCTGATATTTGTATCCATAGTACCGCAAAAACTGATATAACCAATCGATCCGCAGTAGCTATGTCTACGATGAGGTTCAAGTTCATCAATAATTTCCATTGAACGTATTTTTGGTACACCTGTAATCGACCCGCCTGGAAAGCAAGATCTTAATAAATCAGTGGCATGATAGTAAGACGGTAACCGTGCAACAATAGTGCTTACTAAATGATGGATAGCCGGAAAAGATTCAACTACAAAAAGTTCAGGTACACTGATTGTTCCTGGTATTGCTAGTTTACCAATATCATTACGCAATAAATCAACTATCATTACGTTTTCAGCACGATCTTTGATTGATGATTGTAAGCGTGTTATCTGTTGTTTATCTTCTTGGATATCAGTTAACCTAGGTAATGTACCCTTAATTGGACGTGTTTGAATTGAATCATCGTAAAGCCAAAGAAAACGTTCAGGGGATACACTAAGTACGCAATGTTGTTCTAAACGAATAAAAGCAGAAAAGGGGGCCTTATTATTTTGATTAAGTTTAAGAAATGCTTCCCATTCATCACCATGATATTTAGCTTTAAAACGTTGCGCTAAATTAATTTGGTAACAATCACCATCGACTAAATATTGATGAATTTTGCTAATTTTATTGTGATATTGTTGTTTTGAGATGTTGCTTTTCCATGGTTCAGAAATTTGAAATTGTTTGGTTAGTATTTTAGTTTGGATTTTTAACCAGAATAACCTTTGTTTAATATTTTTATAACTGAGCAAAGTTACTATTTTTTTATGGTGATCGACGATTAGTGCCCAAAGATAAAAACCAATCGCCATATCTGGAAAACTTAATTCTTTTTTAGCCTGTTCTGGTAAAGTTTCTATTCGTCGAACTAAATCGTAGCCCCATATGCCTAAAGCACCGCCTTGGAAAGGAAGATCTCTATTTGCTGCGAAAGTGAGATTTAAATGTTGCATTTCACTTTTTAATAGCTCAAAAGGATCAAGTTCTGAGGTAATTTTTTCATCTTTACGGTGAATTTTAGTGATATTATCTCTAGTTTCTAACGTGGTTATTGGATCAGCAACTACAATATCAAAACGGTTATGTTGGTGATTCGCATTACCTGAATGTAATAACATCGCCCATGGTTGGTTGGCTATAGCATTAAAATAATTTAAAGCAGCATCTAATGAATAAGGCAATTGAATTTTTTGTAGGCGCATATTTATATTTATTAGGAAAGGAATAAGGATTATTTATGAATAATACTATCATAAAATAATATTTTTCATAGGCTAAATTATGCTAATGTTATATTGATAATGATGTTTAAATAAAACTGAATAAAATAAATGTTTTCAGATATGCCAACGTTAAATCATCAAGAACAACAAGAAGCAATTGAAGATATTTATCAATTGATGACTAAAGGAATGAATAGTGAAGAACATATTTCTTTACTCACTAAGAAGATAGAGTTATTAGTAAATCTTGTGCATGCCGCTCATGGTAAAGTAGACACATTCTATTTTTATGCTTCATAAATTTGTTCTCAATCTTTAAATTTGATTCATGTTTGCTATATCATGTGGCCAAGGCATAGTGGTTTAGCAGGTGTAAAATCTCCTTAGCTGGTTTGATTTTTCATCTTTTTCAACCCTGCAGGATAGTTAACTAAAAACCTTCTCAACCAAATATAATGGTGTTATTAGCTGTATCGCAACTTTCTGGTAGCTAGACCTTTACTGCAACTAACTATTAACTTTTGGTTTCATGACTTTTTGGAGTGAAGCAAGCATATTGCCTGTTTTGTGTACACAAAAGCGTTGGTGCTGTGCGTCCGGTAATATCTTTGTAATTACATTCTAAAAAACTAAGGTCGGCGCGGCGATTTCTTCTACTCTAGCAATCCTATAAAATAAGGTTAATGCACGTTGCTTGCAGGCCATTGAGAAGTTTCGGCCCACAAGTTTTCTTCTGTGTCTTGATGAGCATTTTCGACCGCAACTAGCACCTTTACATCTACATGCTCAGTTATGCCAATATTAAAGCATGTTGCACTACCGCTGCAATCCATGGCATTAGCCACTTTAATCTTAAGATCCCCTATGCTGGGTTTGTACAGTTCGCTGTGGCAATAACTGTTTTGTGGCCGGACTGGTATATGGATGACAGTCGGCAAGTCGCTGTTCAGCGTGTTATCACAGCATAAGTTTGTAGCTTAGTTTCAATGGTTGTAGCTATCAATGTGCTTTTTAGCAGCACCATTAACGAATGAATTCATACAAGGAGATCAGAAGTGTTATCTTGTTTTGTGTGATAAGTGTATAAGGTAAATTTTTATAGCATACCATATTTATTTTTTTTAAGATAATTGATGAAATTATTTGATGGGCTGGGCAGATACGCACACCAGCTCAGAAAGCTTATATATTAGAAATGAACATAATTGATTTTTCATAAAAAAGCAATTTAATCATAATAATTAAAGAATTAAAGTCAAAAAAAACTAATAAATAAGTATATCTTCACAAGCAAACTAATATAAAGCCAATTAAAGATGACCTTTAATATTATATTAAAGGTCATCTTTAATTGGCTTTATATTAATATTAGTTCATCTACCATTTCCTTTGTTTCTATAACCATTCAGTATGAAAAATATTCTCTTTGTCAATTCGTTTATAGGTATGAGCACCAAAATAATCGCGTTGTGCCTGAATTAAATTTGCCGGTAAAACAGAAGATCGATAACTATCATAATAAGAAATTGCTGACGTAAGCGTTGGTAATGGAATGCCATTTTGTATACCAAAACAGACAATATCCCGTAATGATTGCTGATATTCATCAGTAATATTCTTAAAATAAGGCGCTAACATTAAGTTTGCTAAAGATATGTTTTGGTTATAGGCATCAGTAATTTTTTGCAAAAATTGTGCTCGAATGATGCAACCAGCACGAAAAATCCTAGCAATTTCACCATAATTTAGCTCCCAATGATATGCATCTGATGCAGCTTTTAATTGCTGAAAGCCCTGAGCATAGGAAATGATTTTACCTAAATAAAGTGCGCGACGGACCTTTTCAATAAATTCCTGGTTATCACCTTTAAATGAATTAATAACTGGCCCAGTCAGAATTTTTGCTGCTGCTACCCTATGCTCTTTTAAAGATGAGAGATAACGTGCAAATACCGATTCAGTAATAAGCGTAACAGGCACTCCTAAATCTAGGGCGCTTTGACTGCTCCATTTTCCAGTTCCTTTATTAGCGGCTTCATCCAATATGACATCAATTAAATAATTACCTGTTTTATTTTCTTTTTTGCGGAAAATATCGGCCGTAATTTCAACAAGATAACTACTTAATTCACCTTTATTCCATTCAGTAAAAATATCTGCTAATTCTTCATTATTTAATTTTAATATGTTTTTAAATATTGAATAAACTTCAGCAATGAGCTGCATATCACAATACTCGATGCCATTATGCACCATTTTTATATAATGGCCTGAACCATCAGGACCAATATAGGTTACACATGGTTTACCATCGTCAGTTTTAGCTGCAATTTGTTGTAAGATTGGTGACACTAAGTTATAAGCCTGTTTCTGTCCACCAGGCATGATAGATGGCCCTTTTAATGCACCTTCTTCACCGCCAGAAATACCTGTTCCAATAAAATTAAACCCTTGAGCTGAAAGTTCTTGATTACGTCGGATAGTATCCTGGAAATAAGTATTACCACCATCGATTAAAATGTCACCTTTATCAAGATAAGGTGTTAAGGAAGCTATGGTTTTATCTGTTGCTTCACCAGCTTTTACCATTAATAAAATACGACGAGGTTTTTCTAATGAATCAACAAATTCCTTAATGGTATAACATGGAATTAATTTTCTACCTGGATTTTCTGCGATCACTTCATTGGTTTTTTCTTTAGATCGATTAAAAATAGAAACAGAATAACCATGGCTTTCAATATTGAGTGCTAAATTACGTCCCATAACAGCCATACCAACTACACCAATTTGTTGTTTTGACATGAAAAACTCCTGTCTGATAATTCATTACACACAGTTAATGAAAAAATATATTTTTATATAATAACATATTAACTTACTTTATAGTTTAATGATAGTGATTTTTACGCCTTTAATAACACTATATTTCGGATAAAAACGATTAAAAAACGTTTTTATATTGAAATTTTTGTTGAAAATGCTCATTATTCCTAAAGATCGGCATAAATCGTCATATTAATATTAAAAGGTAAAATAAATTTTATGGAATGGATCGCTGATCCTACGATGTGGGCTGGGCTTCTTACTCTTATCGTACTAGAAATTGTGCTTGGCATTGATAATTTAGTCTTTATCGCTATCTTAGTTGATAAATTACCAGCCAAATTACGTAATAAAACAAGAATAACTGGTTTAACATGCGCACTATTTATGCGTATTGTCTTATTGGTTAGTCTTACTTCACTTGTTTCTTTAACCAACCCTATAATAAACATTTTTAGTCACTTATTTAGCACACGCGATATTCTGATGCTTGGTGGTGGGTTTTTTCTGCTTTTTAAAGCTACTATGGAGCTGAATGAACGGTTAGAAGGTAAAGATGAACAATCCGGCAAACAACGTAAAACGGCTAAATTTTGGGCTGTTGTAGCACAAATTATTGTATTAGATGCTGTTTTTTCACTTGATTCGGTAATTACTGCAGTTGCTATAGTTGAACACATTAGCATTATGATTGCAGCAGTCACTATTGCTATGATCTTAATGATCATAGCTAGCAGACTATTAACCATGTTCGTTAATACCCATCCAACTATAGTTATTCTTTGTCTAAGTTTTTTACTTATGATTGGTTTCAGCTTAGTAGCTGAAGGATTTGGTTATTTAATACCGAAAGGGTATTTATACGCCGCTATTGGTTTTTCTATTATGATTGAATCGCTTAATCAATTTGCATTATTTAATCGACGCCGGTTTTTAAAAGGAAGTAAATCACTGCGGGAGAGAACCGCTGAAGCAGTATTGCGAGTTTTAGATGGTCAACATGAACGTGCTGAATTAGATCATCACACCTCTGATTTAATTGCTGATAGTAATAATGGTATTTTTGATCCACAAGAACGACAAATGATTGTTCGTTTATTAGGATTTGCTCAACGTAATGTTAGTAGTATTATGACTTCGCGCCATGACGTTGAGTATATTGATATCAATAAGCCTGCGGATAAGCTACTTTCATTGCTAGAAAAAACACCACATACACGTCTTGTTGTTACGGATGAATCAATAAGTGATGAGCCTGTTGGGGTTATACATGTTATAGACATATTAAATCAACAATTAAAAAAGCAAAAATTTAACTTACATGTGCTAATTACTCAACCACTAATTTTCCCTGAAGGCTTATCGCTACTTCAAGCATTAGAGCAACTTCGCAAAGCTCATACACATTTTGCATTTATTGTTGATGAATTCGGTTCTGTCGGAGGAATTGTTACGTTGACGGATATTATGGAAACTATTGCCGGTAATATGCCGATCAGTGAAGAAGAGGTGGATTCTCGTCACGACATTCAACAATTAGAGGATAGCCGTTGGGTTGCTAATGGGTTTATGCCTTTAGAAGATCTGATCCTTTATGTGCCAATTACGCTTGATGAAAAACGCGAATATCAAACAATTGCCGGATTATTAATGGAAAATTTACAACGAATACCTGTTGTAGGCGAACGTATCAAAATTGAAAATTGGGTTTTTGAACCGTTAGAAGTAACTAGCCACCGACTTAAAAAGGTATTGATTACACCACTCCCACAACAGCAATTGGCTAAAAATGATGTTAAACAAAATATTACCTTATTAAAATCATAAGCCCGATGATGGGCTAGTTAAATTTGTTATCAATTTTAACATAAAACTAATTTTTGAGTTAATTTTTTTTTAACCAACCATTTAGTGGTTTTTTTAATTTGTAATTGAATCTAAATCGCGCAGCAATTTTTTAATGTTCAATTAATATTGTAAATTTTGCCATTTGCCATAGATCCGTAAAGGAATTGCTAATTCTTTAAGTTTATAAATAGAATGGCATTTCTATAGCAGCCTTTATTAATCTTAATCAGCAATTCCATATCTGCTGATTTCCTTTCTAAATTTAACCAAGCATTACCATCGATATTCATCGCAACAGAAGAAACGAGCAAATTTGAGAACGATAACATACCGTTATTAAGTTTTATATTAACGTTTAAATTTTTAATTCGACTATTATCTTCAATATTTTTAGAGTTATTAACTTTATGAGTTAGGCCTGAACATGTCTGTTGTTGGATCAGTGAAGCTATATTTAATCATGTTAATTGTGTTTTGGATAACGTCACAGTAGCATTACAGGACTAAAAATTTAGCATCGTAAATTTATCATAACTGCCTTGGCCTGATAAATTTGCTGTTAACATCAATGAATCATATAGTTTAGATGGCATGTCAAATGCTTGCAGTAAAGGAGCTAACTTGACATGATTAAATTTGGGTTTAGGTGTAATAATAACCGGACTATTCTCATAATTTAAAGTCATAGGTAGGTTCAAAATTTCCACCTAATAAATTACTTCTAGCTGACTAACAGTTAATAAGCCTTTATTGTTTGTTATCTTAGATTTGAAGATATCGAGAACTAAGCCTCTATATATAAGTATATAAGTTTATATAAGTATATAAGTTTATCGGCGTAAATTGTTGCTTGAAATGGAAATTGCTTTAAATAATTTAAATCATAATTATCGGTTTTAGTCGTCGCAATAATAGGCTTAGCATTTATTTGAAGCGTTATATTTCTATCTGTCAATATGTGTATTAATAATAAAGGTTGCCAACCTAAAATCTTATCTATATCTAGTTTAGTGGAAATAACATTTAATCGATAATCTGGTGATTTACCTAAATGAGTAACTAGATTGCCAGTTAAATTATTATCATTAAAGTTAATGGCTAAATTAGAAATAGTTAATACGTCTTTTTTATTATGGAAATAATCAAATAATAAAGTTACATTGCCGATAATTCCATCTATTGGTAAATTAATACCACTCCATTTTATATTTTAATTGATTAATATTACCTGCGATCTGATGTGGATAATCTTCAATATTTAGTTTGCTTTTTAAAGAAAAAGTGAGCTCTTGCTAATCCTTACTATAACATTGCTACTAAAATTAATGCTAATAAGATGTTCACCTTTCCTTCTAAGAGACAACATAATATTACGCATATTTAAGTTGGTATCATTAATCCAACTGCCAAATTAAAAAACTATCAGTTAGTTTAATTTTATCAAACTCAAATAACCATTTACTATTATTGCTTTTCTTAGTAAGATGATTAATAGCTTCTGGATCAATCTTGGAATATGGATTTAATTTTGCTTTACTTGTCTGGAGTAAAGAGCAAAACTGCATTACAGATTACAATATGTTCAACAAAAAGTTGCTTGGAAATTAATGGCCATAAGGAGATATCAAGCAGCATGTTATATCTGCAGTAATGGCTAGCTTTCTCGCTCCTGGTGCAGTGAGCGGAATTGACCAAGTAATGACACTTAGCCTCGTGGCTATACATGCCAACGCATTTTGCCTTGAAAAACTAAATGATAGCCACTTTTTTGTTCAATTTTATCAATTAAGTAGTGACGAAAATCATTTGGATTAACAAGTAATACTAACGCGTTAATCCTGCTAGAATAACCAACATTATGATAGCTAATGTTGGTTAGAAATAGTTTTATCCAAGTTTTCATCAAAAGTACTCAAATAATTAATTAATATCATCTTTATATAGATTGTTTTACATAAACTGAAATAATAGAATTATTTTGATAATAGCTTAATTTAAGCAAAACACCGAGTTAATTAACTTAAAATATTATAATTTATAATTATTTTTGCAATCTTCACTGATCATCCTACTCATAACATGATGAGTGTTGATTTTTATATTTTGCGTCATAATGATGATTATATGGGCGATCAGCTGACCAGGATAATGCTTCAAAACTTAATGAGCCAATAACAATACCAGGCCGTAGTGCTAATGTGAGTTTTCCTAAATTATAAAACTCTAGCATAATCTGACCGAACCAACCTGGATCAATACGGTAGAGCAGTAACATGCACCATTAATCTCAAGCGAGCAAAACAAGAACGACAATCAAGCCAACAAATAACATTATCAGGTAAAGTGACTGATTCTAAAGTGACTGCCAATACTAAAAGTGACTGCCAATACTAATTAAGTAGGATGCAAAAAAACGCATCATTATGCTTTAAAGTAATTTCATCACTCATTACCAGATCCAATGCAGCATTAACTTTATTTTCCTGGCCACTAAGATCAATATAATGTGCAATATAGTCCTGAAATACTCGAAATTTATTGCCTAAACAAACATAACTGTTAGTCCATTAATCCGTTATATTGATGGGCGTGGTTCAATAATTAGTTTTTTTTCATTAATCCATTTAGCTATATCATTGTCACAAAGTCACATTTTTCTATTTCCTTCTTAGAATTTTTAATCTATTTATAAATAATTACTACAAGAACAGAACTCACCTATTTTAGCTTTTAGAATATCAATCGCTACACGATTTTTTCCGCCACGAGGAACAATAATATCTGCATATTGTTTCGATGGCTCAATAAACTGGAAAAACATTGGACGAACTGTTTTAGTATATTGTTCAATAACAGAATCTAATGTTCGCCCTCGTTCATTGACATCCCGTTTTATTCTTCTTACTAAGCAAATATCCAGTGGCGTATCAACATAAATGGCAAAATCCATATTTTTACGTAACCGCTTATCCGTTAATAATAAAATACCTTCAATAATGATTACTTTTTTAGGCTGAAAAAAAATGCTCTCACGTTTACGGGTATGCTGAGTATAATCATATTGTGGTAGATTAATGCCTTTTCCTGTCTTCAAGAATTGAAGATGGTGAAAAAGCAGATCATGATCCATTGAATTTGGATGGTCGTAGTTTACTTTTACACGTTCTTCCATCGGAATATCATGTTGATCTCGATAGTAACAATCCTCAGTAATCACACCAATATTGTGGTCACCAACTTGACTACGTAATTCATGATAAAGCGTTTTCGCAATAAGACTTTTACCCGATGCTGAAGCACCTGATATACCTACGATAGCGTAGTTATGTGCTGAACCAGCCATTTTAAATAACCTGAATTTAAATAAATGGAATTAATATAAT
The DNA here is from genome assembly GCA_046530935.1 of Arsenophonus sp. Classification (GTDB taxonomy): domain Bacteria; phylum Pseudomonadota; class Gammaproteobacteria; order Enterobacterales; family Enterobacteriaceae; genus Arsenophonus. Next base: position 13,918 of record JBHEQW010000075.1, on the reverse strand, counting down.
TAAATATTATTAGTAGAAGAATTATAATGGGTTATTTTAGTATCTTCCAGGATTTAAAATTATGTTTAGTTAATTTTATAACAAGACCTAACTGTTTAGTTTCGGATTCATTATATAGATAATCGTCGCATATAACTATTCATACCAAGATAGCTACTAAGGGATATAGCTGAGAAAAATATCATGATGATGAAGCTCCATCATCAGGTAAGCACAAGATCTAAAATCACTGCTACTCTTCAGGCCAACAAAGAGCCTACGTCTACTGTACATAAATCTTATGGCATATGCGAATTTATCGTTGTTTCTAAATAGTAAAATAAGATGATCTTGATGATTACATGGATATTACATATTGTTTGTCGGCGACGCTGTCGTTTGCTTAGGAAGCCGTATTTGTTCTCATGCAAAAGACGTTTTTTCTCCTTCCCGATAATCTGCTGTGATCAGCATAGTCATATTCGACGATCGTATGCGAGTTGTTATATCTCGATCTGGCCTGTATCAACTGTTTATATAGGCACTTAGAAATGGGTATTGAAAGAAAAGCTCTAGTGAAGCTAAAGTATAAAGAGTTTAAAAGTTACGAGCCTGATATTATCTCTGCACGTAGACCTGAAATATTTTCCATAAATGCCAAACAAAACTTCATGAGTTTATCTTTTCATAGATATAAATTACACCTCAACCTCCTATATGTTTTTATTTGTCTTTAGAACGCAATACTAACTATGCTCTGAATTGGAGTGAGCAGTTACGCTTCTTTGTGTTGGATGTTAATGATTTGAGTAGTATTTTATAATTTTGAGATATGTTAATTTTTTCAGAAATTCATCTAGATGGCTCGGAATAAATCTCCTAGAAAGGATAAACAAGGTAAATCAAGGATTGTATAACACGCGACTTCACATGTGTTACATTGCTTGATTTTTACCGCTAAGCGAATTATGATCTCTCTTGCGAAATTGATGATAATAGAGAAATTGAATTTTTTTATGACACATCAAAGAAGGCTAACAATGCTATTCCTTTCTACTCCGGTGTGCAATTTTTTTGAGACGTAGTATTTATTCACCTATAGTCAGAATTATTTGTGGTTTTAAGCAATCCTAAACCAACCCAGATGACAACCCTGATACAATTGGATCTATTGGTGAAATAACTAAAAGTATGCTTGCTGATGAATTTATATATATAAGACTATGGATAATCAACAGTCTTTTTTCCAACTGGTATAAATACAAAAATAAGTTGTCTGATTAGATCTAACGATTGCAGACACGATGATGATTTTTATTTATCTGGCAAGGATACAACACAGATAGTAATTTACTCAAATATATATCTAGAGCAGCTTAACTAAATTGCTTTTCATCATTGATGACGGCTGTAATAACTTTCTTGAAAAATATGGTAATATGTCAACTCGTAGAACGAGTTTATCTTGTCGATAGAATGCTTGCCTGCGTCACTTGTGCTATTTTGGTGGCGATTGGTGTGTAGTTTTCGTCCTTGCGCACTACTTCTGTGCACATCCTGAATGTTCTTAGAGCCATTTTTTGCTAAAATTGTAAATTTAAAAGCCTGCAGTTCATGTGCAGTCAAAGCTACCGAGTGATGCTTAGATCATAGGAGGTTCATATTTTACCAGACTGTGACTGGCAACACATTACTTTTAGTATGCTACACATTACTTTCATTTTTTCAACAATAACTTGGCGAGACTCAAGTCTGTGTTTCTCATTTAAAGGCGCGTGGATCACCAACACTATCATGTAGTTATCACGCAAACAGGGTATCTAAATTGGTATTTTTTATCCTTTGATAGATTTAATGGTCTATAACTTAATCAACATTTGCATCTTAATGTCTCTATTACTCGTTTTGGACAGGATATTTAAAATATCCTGTATGGCGTAGAGAGCTGTTTTAAAAAAAAGAGAACTCGAAGAAATTTAGCTAGACGCTGTTATCCTGTGGGTTGTGGTGTATTACAGTTATGATCTGACAAATCCAAGTAGTTTTTCTGGTCTTTGGCATATTTGCGCAAGAAAGTACTGGTGGGTTTACCTGAAGAAACAGTACGTAGACATATATTAATGGAGAAAGTTGTCTTTGCTAAAAAAAAGACATAAAGAACAGTAGAATAAAAGCACGTGAAATACATTTGGCGCTAAAATATCTTGGAGCTATATTAGCATTAACCATATTCTTGAGAGATATTTTAAGATTGTGTGTTACTATGGTTTATTATCAAATCGTAAACTATGCACATTATTACTGAAGGGGTATAAGGCGCTTGAGATGATGACTTGCAAAAAACCAGAAAACACGTAGTGTTCCGCCGTTATGATGAACTGATTTCTGCGAACAGATCCGTATAAATGCATTGTGCATAGCACAACAGTCTAGTTTTATCAACACTCAATTTGTTAAAGAGGCAATAGGATTGTCGTCAGAAAGAATACATAAAACAAAAACAAGTGTTATTAAAGCTAGGCTTATGATTAATCTCTCTAATAATTAGAGTATTAGATTAAAGAACGCACAGTTCAATAAAATCCAAGCTTACAATAGACTAAAAACCTATTATTATCTATTTTTAGTAAGTAAGGATAGAGCTTCTGCCTCCTTCTTCAAAGAAGAATTTAATTTCCTAATCATCAAGGCCAAAACAACCGTGGCCAATGTTTAACTTTACAATCAGGAATTACTAAAATTACTATTGGATAGTAAAACTCTATATGTAATCTATAAAAGATTGGTTTAAAATTAAAGCTGAATTATTCAAAAGTAACGATACTATTTCACTGGGTGATGATACTTAAGAATAAGTATACGCGCATATTGATTTTCAATCAATATGTATGGAATTAATTAATTTAAATAGTAGCGAACTCACCATGGTATCCTATATTATTGTTGCTTTACATTGTTCTAAATCATTACCTTACGCATAGAAATATGTAACTGATCCTTACTTAACAACTTAAAGTTGTATGTTTCAACAAATCTTTTTGCTGTACAAGAACAGAAATAGGATCTAAGTAACTAATTGCAATTACTGCAAATATGTAGTCTTATATTTTTAAAAATACTCAATACCAGCACTTTGAGTTTGCCAAACATCTCGATCCCTTTCATGACATCAAGTAAAGCAATATCTTGTGGTGTGATCACAAGAATCTCTGCACACTGACTGATATATTTTGTGATATATGTTAATTAGATATCATTGGTTCTAGGTGTAGTGGCATATCAACCAATAAATAATCTAAATCTGGCCATTTGGATTGTGTATACTCTAATATTTGCATCAAAGCCTTGCTCTGGCCATTGGAGATCAACTACATATCATCGCATTATTATCCATTAACAAAATAACCAATTGAATTAATCCATAACCTCTATAAGCTATAGGTACCATATAATACTTATTAGGTGATGTGTGCCGGAGATTTTTAGTTGCTAATATAGTCTGAATAGTATATGGCCCATAAATATCAGCATCTATAATACCTATATTCGTTATTTCTTTCGCTAATGCTAACACTAAATTCATTGTCATGGTTGATTTATAAATCACCACGCTTACATGAAGTTACAGCAATAATATTGAGACTTCAATTGATGCTAGACAAATTATTTACTCTATATAATATGTTGATATTATCATTATATAATATGTTGATATTATCATTATAATATATTGATATTATAATTTGATTTAAAGTGTGCTGTTTGCACAGTAGATTTTTTTGTAATTGTTATGTTGCCTGCTTAATTAATAACTCAAAAGATGTTTTCAAGGTAAAGGATATCACTAATTCAATATATGAGATATCATCGAGTAGCGCACATAATAATATAATGATTTTAATATATTCAGATTACTTTGTAATGTCGGATGAGAAAATATCTCCAAAACCTTAGCAATTCTTTTTAGTTAACTATTTTTGTTTTATTTGTTCTAAGGATCCTGAATTTATCGCAGCTCCTTTTATTTGTTTTTAAATTGTTAACAATTAATCACTAAATTATACCAGAGAGCAAATTTAATTAAAATAAATAGATAATAAAAACTACGATTATTAATCAAAATTACGATAAAATAATAATAGATTAGTCATATGTTTAGAATTAATATAGAAAAGTCAATCAGTTAATATTGAATTAATGTTCAATTTTTATAGGAATTAGATCTTTAGTATGTCTAAAATCGCAAAAAAACTTTTAGTAACATGTGCGTTACCTTATGCTAACGGTTCAATTCACATTGGCCATATGTTAGAACATATTCAGGCTGATATTTGGGTTCGTTATCAGCGAATGCGCGGTAAACAGGTTTACTTTATTTGTGCTGATGATGCTCATGGGACATCAATTATGCTAAAAGCTCAGCAATTAGGTATAACTCCTGAGGAAATGATTAGTAAAGTAAATCAGGAACATCAACAAGATCTTGCTGACTTTGCCGCAAGTTATGATAATTACCATTCAACTCATAGTGTAGAAAATAAGATATTTTCTGAAGAAATTTATTTAACTCTAAAACAGAGAGGCTATATTAAAAACAGAACAATCTTGCAACTTTATGATCCTAAAAATGGGATGTTTCTACCAGATCGGTTTGTTAAAGGGACTTGCCCAAAATGCCAAACAGCTGATCAATACGGTGATAATTGTGAGGCATGTAGTACAACTTATAACCCAACAGAACTTATCAATCCTCATTCAGTGATTTCTGGCGCAAAACCCGAAATGCGTGAAACAGAGCATTTTTTCTTTGATTTGCCAGCATTTAATCATATGCTCCAAACTTGGACGCGCTCAGGGGCTTTGCAACCACAAGTGGCGAATAAAATGCAAGAGTGGTTTGATGTAGGGTTACAGCAATGGGATATTACTCGTGATGCACCTTACTTTGGTTTTGAAATTCCTAATGAGCATGGCAAATACTTTTACGTCTGGTTAGATGCGCCAATTGGCTATATGGGAACATTTAAAAATTTATGTGATAAAGATCCCAATATTGATTTTGATAGTTATTGGCGCAAAGATTCTACTGCTGATCTTTACCACTTTATCGGCAAAGACATTATCTACTTCCATAGTTTATTTTGGCCAGCAATATTAGAAGGTAGTGGTTATCGTAAGCCTACCAATATCTTTGTTCATGGGTATATAACTGTTAATGGTGCAAAAATGTCTAAATCACGTGGCACTTTTATTACTGCTCGCGCCTATTTAGATCAACTGGATGCTGATTGTTTACGTTACTATTATGCCGCCAAGCTTTCTTCTCGTATTAATGATATTGATCTTAACTTAAAAGACTTTGTCCAACGAGTAAATGGTGACATCGTTAATAAAGTAGTCAACCTTGCTGCGCGCAATATCGGATTCATCAATAAACGCTTTCATGGTAAATTGTCATCGCGCCTTGCAGCGCCTGAGCTTTACCAGCAATTTATTTCTGCAGATGATAAAATTGGTCAACAATTTTGTCATCGAGAATACAATAAGGCGATTTATGAAATTATGTTACTTGCCAATATGGCTAATCGTTATATCGATGAGGAATCACCATGGGTAGTTGCTAAGCAGGAAGGCCACGAACAAGATTTGCATGATATTTGTTCTATGGGTATCAATTTATTTCGCGTGTTAATGACTTATTTAAAACCTGTATTACCTGGACTCACGAGCCGGGTAGAAACTTTCTTAAATATTTCACTTAACTGGGATGATATTAGCAACCCTTTACTAAATCATAAAATTACATCATTTAAAACCTTATTTCAGAGAGTTAAAATGGAAAATATAACTGCTATGTTAGCATCATCTAGCGAGAACATAACAACTCGGGATATCATACAATGATTAAAACAACAAAAGTTAAAAACTTTTATTCGCAAAGTAGACTTGCGAGTTGCTCTAATTAAGTAAGGTACTGTACTCGAAGGTGGTGTATGGAGTGGCCCGCTCACAGATAAGTTGCGAAAACCACAATTAGATCTAAGTTGATAGAGATAGCAGATGAGAAGTTTTTTTAGATATTTGCATGGTATATCCACTAATCCAAAAGTATATGAAGGCCGCTTAACGATCATTGTTCTTAATTTAGCGACAAGAAAAATGCGGTTTGTGGTATCTGAAGGAATGCTATTATCAGCCATGGTTCCTTGGTAACATGGCTGTTTTTCTATTAAGTCTAATGCTTAGTAGAGCAGCAAACTTTTTCTATATAAATAAATAGATTAACAATAAAAACAGTAAATGAAATAGCAAAAATAAAATTTTCATCATTTTTAATTTAACTGAATAGGCCTATAACAGCAAATTAAGCTAGCTAATTGTATTAGCTGTATGCTTTCTTATATAGAAGCTGGCTGATATTATTTATGTTGTTTTGTAAAAATATGCTTTCTATTAGTTTAGTTGATAAAATTTACTTGATTTTTTGCTTATTTTATCTATTCCTAATAATAGGATAAGCTATTATAAACTTTAGTGTTTTTTTGCTGGGCAGCAAAATCAACTTGTTGGTCTTGTTTAACTTATTGAACATCCAGATCATACCTGTTCACAAGGTATGATAAGACTTTTATTTTTTGCTAAAAAATATTATGTTAATATTTATTTTAATATGTGGTATGCTAATAATCAATTATTATAACAAGTTTATCTTCTGCTCTTGCTAGAAGGCAAGATGTGGTTTTTTGAATAATTCATGTTTAACTTTAAAGCAATCTTTAACAGAAAAATGATTTTACTCCAAATACTGATTTTGGTAATTTTTCATTCTAGAACTAACCACATCTCGATGTATAGTGATCTTAAGCTTTTGACCATAATTGAGGCTTATTAGCAAATCCGCTATTTAATGGTTATGATATGCCTGCTACACATTCCATTCGATACTTTAATTAATTTAGTTGTGTTCATTATTACGCTTAGCAATATCAAATAATATATTAATATTTTATCTAAAAAGTAACTTATTATTGATCAATGTTTTTATCATTTAATCCAATTAAATTGATAGGTTATATTAATTTAGGCGTTGTTTAATTACTTATTACCATATAATGTGGAATAAAATAGGAATGCAAGAAATATTACTAATAAGCCACACTGTGAATGTATGTAAGCCCACATTATTACTACCTATAATGTGGGTTTAAAAATGACTTAATTAATTTTAAGCTTTTCTCTTGTTCTTTTTAAGGTAGATGTTGTAACTAATTGATGCACCAATAATGCAAAATAGCGCAAACCACTGAGTTAATGTTAAATCTTCATTAAGAAATATCATGCCAATAAAGGCCCCCATTACAGGCTCTAGACTCATTAAAGTACCAAATGTTTTTGCCGGCATACGTGTTAGAGCAAACATTTCAAGCGTGTAAGGGAAGGCAGTTGATAAAATAGCCACAGCAAGAGCAATTGGTAGAATTGAGAAATCAAATAGTGGTTCAATACCAACGGTGAGAAGGCCAACCGGAAGAAAAATTAATGTCGAGATAAACAAACCTAAAGCTACTGTTGCTGTACCATAACCAGCCCCAGCCAGCTGACCAAAGATGATATATATTCCCCAGCAAATACCAGCAGCTAAAGCATAAATAATACCGATTAGATCTAAGCTATCAATACTATTTCTAATAGGTAGAAGAAAGGCTAAGCCAACAATAACAATTAATATCCAAATAAAATCAATCGCTCGGCGAGATGAGAACATTGCTACGGCTAAAGGGCCTGTGAATTCTAATGCAACAGCAATCCCTAATGGAATCCTTTCTAGTGATAGATAAAACAGAGAATTCATTAAGCCTAATGAGATACCATATATAATTAAATGTTTTAATGAATGGCCACGTAATTTTTTTCGCCAAGGCTTAAAAATTATAAAGAGAATAATCGTTGCCAAAAATAATCTTAAAGCCGTTACGCCAAGTGCACCAATAGTTGGAAATAGACTTTTTGCTAATGAAGCACCACTTTGTATTGATATCATTGCAAAAAGCAACAACAATACTGGTAACAGCGTTTTACGATTTTTATTTAAGACAAATGACATCTTGAGGCAACCTCAAAAAATATAGAGCCAATATAAATATTAGGAAATTAAATAATAACTTACTAATAGAAAGAGTTATTTAATGATATTGAATAATTATTACATAAAAATAATTAAACAAATATTCATTTCAATGGAGATTGAAAAGAGGATATTAACTATAATAGACCTTAATTTTAAAAAAGAAATAATATGAAAAATATTTCATTAATTTGTTAGATTTGATTAGTATCCATCTACTAGGGATTATTATGGTTGGCACTAAAAAATTTAAGTCAAGGAGAACAATCTGAAAAAGATAAATAGCGTAGCAGTTTATTGCGGATCAAGTGTAGGAGCCAGTGGCATTTATCAACAGCAGGCTATCGTATTGGCATCCGAGCTTGTTAATAGAAAAATAACACTGGTTTATGGAGGTGCTAGAGTTGGTATTATGGGTGTTTTGGCTAATTCAGTATTGGCTCAAGGTGGTCAAGTGGTTGGTGTAATGACTAATTTATTAGTCGAACGTGAAATTTACCATACAGATTTGACTGAAATACATATTGTTGATACTATGCATCAACGTAAGCAGAAAATGATTAATTTAGCTGATGGATTTATTGCGTTACCAGGAGGATTTGGTACTCTAGAAGAGTTTAGTGAAGTTTTTACTTGGGGTCAAATTGGTTTACATATAAAGCCATGCGGCTTATTGAATATTAATAATTATTGGGAACCGTTAGTAGATATGATGGAAAAAATGATTGATGAAAAGTTTTTACAAGAAAAATATAGACATATGGCGATTGTTGTTGATAATCCAATCATTTTACTTGATAGTTTTTTACACTATGAAGCACCTTCAGTAAAAACTTATGATGAGCTATAGCTGTATTAAGTTTTAATCATTTTGGTTGTATTAACAAAACAAAATAGATGATGAAAAAAGTGATATGGGTACTCTCAAAGTTATATATATATTAGCAGTATAGTATGATTGCCTGATTGCCTGATTGCCTGATTGCCTGATTGCCTGATTGCCTTCATAATTAGGATCTGGTATTAAATTTAAATTGATCGTTCAAAACTCTGTTGATATGCCATTATAAAAAAATAGTTTTTTTGCTGATAATTTTTAGGATATATTGTCAGGGCTGTTCTTTACTAGAACAATAATTTATAGCTATGTCTGTATTTTAATTGTTATGCTTTCAAACAATCTTTCTACATGCAAGATAATTTGGCAAATAAAACCATCCTATACTAGGGATCCACTAATCTATCCTTTTAATTGTCTGATATAACTTTTTGTATTTTTAATATGAAATTTATTGCTAACAATTTTCTAATTATTCAGCCGTATTAGGCAATTGTGACTAATTTTATGGATTGAAGGTAAAGATTTCATAGCATTTAACCAAATTCAAGCAATGGATAGACTCTTTATTGATGATCGATTCAAGAAAACAACTAATACACTCTGTATTGAACTCTTCAAGAATCTCTTTCCCCACATGACAGTCTGTAGATCTCTGGCGATTAAGACCTATGGTGATTTCTTATTTTCTTTTATCTACTTCTTTTTCTGTGTTTTCTTGTTTTTATATGTATTGGATATTAACGCTTAATTTTAAAGGATTCATGGGAAAATATTTCGTTGACTTCAATAATACTAATTAGTGATTTATATTGGCTGTCTATCTACCGGTGAAGTAAGGTAATGAGTGATGCATCTAAACGCTGTTTTTAAATCAATGTCTATTTACTTTGCTTATTAATTGTACAGTTAATCTTACTTAACAGAGTTATCCTCATTTCTGGTGTATGTGGTTTAGAAAATGTTGTACCGTATCCTGATGATTGATTTATGGCATATCATTTATATGATGTTGAAATCATCTGCTAAATCAATCACTAAGATACGGCATCAGCCTATCATACGAAACTCCATACAGCAGAAATTAACATAACTCAATGAGTGATTAGATTTTTATCAAAAAAAACATAATGTTATTGTTGATTTAATTTAAAATGTATAAAAAACAGAATAGATTATGGTTTATTAATAATAATTTTTATTAGAGAAAAACTTCCTTAAAAACCTTAATTCAAGCCTTTTAATTAATAAAATATCATATAATTTTAAATTATTTTATTATGCTTTTATAGTTGTTTAGAATTGTGTTTAAGTGCTAAGCATGACATGCAATTGGATGGTAAAGAAAAAAAAGACTATAGAATTATTTGATAAAGATTTAGAAAAAATTGAGCTTGAATTACTAAAACCAAACAATTTGATTAGATATAATTTATATCCGAGGATTATGATACAAATGATATTTTATCTACGATCCTGGTTTTACCTAAACTAGTATCATCATGTCAGTTAAAAATTATCTATAGATAGATGGAGATATAGGTATTCTTTTACATTGCGGATATACTATTGATCAATTAGCTATTAATTCTACTTATTTAGTTATTTAGAAGTTTGTTATATACTTCTTTACGGTAAAAACCCTTAATAAAACGGACTAAAAGAATTTTAAAAAAATTATTGCTGAACATTCAATGAGCTACGATCAAATTACTCGGTTTTTTTGCAATGTTGTTTTAGTCGTGATTCTTAGGTATTAACAATCCTATGTTCTGTAACTAGTGCATAGGTTGCTATCTGCCATAATTTATTGGATATTAATAATATCATCATTATAAAATGGCAGGTTTAGATTACCATGAAAAATTCCTACAGTTACAGTAGTAACGTGTTATAAATATTTTATTCCTGAACCTTTCATTTACCAGAAAAATGCTCTCTCTTATTCAACAAATTTAATTTATGGTATGTGTGCTACAATTTTGTAAAAAATATCAAGTTATCGTGATTATTGAACTGGCTATGGATCGCATTTTTATTCTGCATGTTGATCATTAACAAAATAGCTCAACCTTAACAGTAAGTTAAGCTATTTCTTTTTTCGCTAACCAATTTTTGCTTATATTACTACTGAAATTGCTTTTCTTTTTTTGCCATGACTCATATGCTGCTGGTGCCAATGAACTTTGTTTATGCCATGCTAGAAGAGATTTAAACTATTAAAAATATTTCTAAATGCATTAAATTAGCAAAAAAATAATCCTTTCAGTTTTATGAAAGATTTTAGAATGGTTGGCTTATAAAAATTATGATCCTTGCAAAACATACTTATTAAACAGATCTGTGACAAAGTCACTTAAATAAGTTAAATTAAATAATAAGTTATTCTAACTATGCAAGATAGTTAGAATATATAGCTATCAAAGTTATTTTTCAATGGGAAAAATAACTTTATCCAAGTGCAGATTTTTATTCTGGTAGGATTTAAATATCAATTATAGACCACACACCAAATAAGAACTGGTTACGCTTATTTTTTTATTTATACTATAATTTGTTGGATTGCCGATCATTTTCACTTTAATGAAGTGCATAATAAAGAATTAAAAATTATGCGTCTCAGTCACAATTATATACCAAGTATAAAAAAATTTTATGGTTACTTAAAAAGTATAATTAATTATTTATGATAAATAAACTGCATTTAAATATTTTTTTTGCATAAATAACAATTATGCAGTATACAAGTTACAATTTAATGATGGCCTCCACTCCATTGTTTTAATATTTCTTGGCTGGATTTGACTTGGTATTCATCCTTACAAAAATTAGGCTGGATTATGTATATTGATAAAAGTCACATCAAATCCATAATCTTTTTGCAGCCATTCACCTAACACTTTAACACCAAATTGTTCTGTTGCATGATGACCTGCGGCATAAAAATGGATCTTCATTTCTCTAGCAATATGGATCGTTTGCTCAGAAACTTCACCAGTAACAAACGCATCAACGCCAGCTTTTGCTGCTTGTTGAATAAAACTCTGTCCAGCCCCAGTACACCAGGCAATGGTTCTAATCTCTTTTGGTCCATTATCACCACAATACAAAGGTTGACGGGATAATTTACTAGTTAAACATGACATTAAATCATCATCGGTTATCGGTTTTGCAAATGTTCCTTTTGGTAATAAAGGTGTAATCAGCTCTTCAATATCAACCTCCATTATATTTCCTAATTGCGCGTTATTACCCATAATTGGGTGGACATCAAGTGGCAAATGATAAGCATAAAGATTAATTTCATTAGAAAGCAATGTTTTTAATCGCTCACGTTTCATATTAAGAATAACAGTAGCTTCATTTTTCCAAAAATAACCATGATGAACAATAATTGCATCTGCATCTAATTTTACAGCTTCATTAAGTAATTCTTGCGATGCAGTCACGCCTGTCACTATTTTTTTTATCTCTGAGCGTCCTTCCACTTGAAGCCCATTAGGGGCATAATCTTGATATTCATAAACATTTAAGTGGGTATTGATTAGTTGTTCTAATTTAATATTATGCATTACTTAATCTAAGTTATCCTTTTTATAAAACTGTCTCATTTTATTAAATATTAAACTTGTAAATGCATTTTACAGTGGCTTAAAAAATAAAATGTCCTATTACATTAGTTGTTATGATATGGCATTTTATTTTTTTAATCAATTAATTACTTCATTGCGTGCTTATCATCTTCAGCGATTGTGTAAGCAAACAGGTAATTTATTACTGTTTTTTAGATTTACTGTTTTTTAGATATCTACTACGATGTAGGTAATTAAAAAGCTGCTGTTGTTTTCTTAAAAAGAAAAAAATTATAATAAGAAAAGTTAGTATGCTTAATAATACAACACAAACTGCAGCAAGAAACCTTGATGGTAATTGTATTGAGACAGATACTAAGATATAAAGATCTTTTTTATAAAGTCATAAATTATTAATTTGCACAATTAAAATACATTGTGTAATGAAAAAATTTTCATTTAATAAAAGCAAGCATTACTACTCATTAAGCACCACTTTTATTGTAAAAAAACTAATCTTAAAATATTTAGTTAGTTTAACAAAAAATAGAGTTAACAGTAATAAGTTACAAACTATTATATTGTATTTTTTTTACTATGGTGACTTTTTATCAGATTAGTTGCATTGAAAGACTTAAGATTTGCACATCAAAATTATGAAAATAGAAATTGTATCCATTTTTACTATTACATATGTATCATAATAATTGGAATATTATTTTTCTGTTTTATTTATATATTTATACATGCTGAGGAATTTTAAATGATAAGTAGTAGTGCTTCTATTAATTACCAATTTTTCAATTCTCCTCCTTGTTATTGCTAAATTTCCCAGGAAATTATATTGAATCATTGATTAAAAGTAATTTAGGGATGTGATGTGAGTTTTCAAAATGAAAACAGGTTTTTGAAGTTTTGCTGTCTTTTGTGCAAACACTTAGCAGCAGCGAAATACATGCAATGAATTAACTATAAATACTACTTACTACGCCTGCTTCTATTGAATGTTATTGGTATCATATTTCTGTTATTAATCAATCAACAAAATGTACTTCTTAATCCAAAAAACTTTGTTAACCTAAATCAGGATCTTGCACTTAATACCGGAATTTGTTTTATCACAAATACTAACTAAAAAGCCTATAGTTGGAAAATACCTGTAAGTCATTTTAGTCAAATGACGTTGGTTTAACGCTGCATAATTTCTTATCTGTTGATATAAAGATAGCGCGTAGCATGATGTGGCTTTCACTTTTCATTGATTCAGTCCTTTACACGCTAACAGATAAATGCGCCAGGTAATGACTGGATAGATATTGCTTAATTACATTCTATCTTTTATTATCTCTTGTAATTATTTTTGTCTTATTTTTTTGTTACCAAAGGTGTATTACAAATTTTCTT
>JBHEQW010000074.1:0-1776 GCA_046530935.1 Arsenophonus sp. | reverse complement strand
TGATAAATCCGATTAAATAGGCTTTTCCGACAGTCAGGATCATAGTACAAAGTTGACGCGCAAAAACACTATGGTTTGAGAAAAACAACCATTTCAATGCTATTTAAGTTGCTACAGTCTACTCAGAAAAGCTGGAATTGGCTAATGGAATTTAACCTACTTGATTGACCAATGATATAAACAAGATTCAATTTAATAGTTGAAAATAGATTCACTAAGCATCAGACTGGAACGTGGCTTAAGCGTTATCATGCAGTAGATTTGCTAATAACTCTCGTACTTGCTATGGCATCAATTTGTACAGAAAATGTATCTTACTGATTGAATTTAAATCATTATGTGAAGATGTGCGTAGTTAAGATAGCTATATCGTTTTAGTGAAAAATTATCATACAGTATTACTATATAATGTTTTAATTATGTCAGAACTCCATGAAAATTATCCATGTGTTTTCTTGCTATGATTGATGAATTTTATGAGTAAAAAGTTAAGTTGATTATTAATGCTTAGGTTGATGTAGCAATAGATAAATTTTATTAAGGTCATTTGTTACGTTTTGAATATTAATATTGTTTATCAACATTGCAAAAAATGTAGAGTGAGTAAAATATAAAATCACCTCATATAGCTTGATTGGTGAGTGGGTAATGACACAATAAATTTGTAAAAAAACTTTATTGTCGATTTTTAAAAAAATTTTCTCTTATGCATCTTTATCCACGCCCACACACATATTAAAGCAAGTTTTTTTATTTCTAAAAAATCTTGCATTAATGTCAGTTTTACTGCTTGATGGTGTATAATTTCACTGGACACAACTTAGCGTGAATATGCGCTGAAGTATTTTTATAAAATATGAGTGTTCGCCAACATATAATTTATATATTATGGGTGTAAGCTTTAATGAAAACTTTTACAGCTAAACCAGAAACCGTAAAGCGCGACTGGTACGTTGTTGATGCGGATGGAAAAATTTTAGGCCGTCTTGCAACTGAAGTTGCTCATCGTTTGCGCGGCAAACATAAAGCGGAGTATACTCCGCATGTTGATACTGGCGATTATATCATTGTTATTAATGCAGAAAAAGTTGCTGTTACTGGTGATAAGCGTGAAAATAAAATTTATTATCGCCATACTGGTTATGTTGGCGGTATTAAGCAAGCAACTTTTAAAGAAATGATTGCCAGTCACCCTGAGCGTGTAATTGAAATTGCTGTTAAAGGTATGCTACCCAGAGGACCTCTTGGTCGTGCGATGTACCGTAAAATGAAAGTTTATGCGGGTAGTGATCATAATCACTTGGCACAGCAGCCGCAAGTTCTTGATATTTAATTGGGAGATATGGATATAGGCAATGGTAGAAAATCAATACTACGGCACTGGTCGCCGGAAAAGCTCTTCCGCTCGTGTCTTCATTAAGACAGGTAGTGGTAATATTACTATCAATCAACGCAGTTTAGAGGAATATTTTTGTCGAGAAACTGGACGAATGATTGTTCGCCAACCATTAGAATTGATTGATATGTTGAATAAACTAGATTTATACATTACCGTTAAAGGTGGTGGGATTTCTGGGCAAGCAGGTGCAATCCGTCATGGTATTACACGTGCATTGCTAGAATATGATGAGACACTACGTTCAGAACTACGTAAAGCTGGGTTTGTTACTCGCGATGCCCGTTCTGTTGAGCGTAAGAAAGTTGGACTGCGTAAAGCACGTCGTCGTCCGCAATACTCTAAACGTTAATTTCTTTGTTTTTCAATAAATTATTAAT
>JBHEQW010000073.1:0-10028 GCA_046530935.1 Arsenophonus sp. | reverse complement strand
AATAAGAAAAACTTAATAAAGCGCTCCTTTATTGATAATTGTGCATAGAATACGGTTAAAGAATCTTTATTGAAACCAGATATATAAAAAAGCGGTATTGTTAACTACGACGAAAATTAAGCCTTAAAAGGATCGATCACAATGCATAATAGCGTAATGAAGGACTGGCTAGATTTAAGTTTTCTAACTTGTGAAAATCAGTCTTATATCGAATTTCTTTATGAAGACTACCTAACTGATCCTAATTCCGTTAATGTAGTCTGGCGAGACTTTTTTAATAAACTACCAGGGGCAAGCTCCACCAGTGAATACACTCATTCTGAAACAAGTAAATATTTTCGTTCATGGGCGAAGGATTTTACGCGTTATTAAACTTCAGTTAGTAATCTGTCTTTGGATTCAAAGCAAGTTAAAGTCCTGTAATTAATAAATGCATTTCGTTTTAGAGGACATCAAAATGCAAATCTTGATCCATTAGAGCTATGGAAACAAGAAAAAGTTTCAGATTTAGATCCTGCATTTCATAATTTAACTGATGCTAATTTTGAAGAAACATTTAATGTTGGTTCTTTTGCTATTGGCGAGGAAACAATGAGATTAAGTGAGCTGTATAGTGCACTTAAACGTATTTATTGCTCTTCAATTGCTGCAGAATACATGCATATTACTAATACTAAAGAGAAACGTTGGATCCAACAGCACCTAGAATTAGCAACGCCTGTTAGTGAACAATTTAGTAAACAAGAAAAGATTCGATTTTTATTAGAATTAACTGCTGCTGAAGGATTAGAGCATTATCTTGGGGCAAAATTTCCTGGAGCAAAACGTTTTTCTCTAGAAGGGGGCGATTCTCTCATTCCGATGTTAAATGATTTAATCCGTTATGCCTGCAAACAGGATACGCGTGAAGTCGTATTGGGAATGGCACCCCGTGGGCGATTAAATGTTCTAGTTAACATTTTATGTAAACAACCAAAAGAGCTGTTTGATGAGTTTTCCGGTAAACATAAAGATCATTTAGGTGCTGGTGATATTAAATATCACCAGGGCTTTTCTTCTAATTTTAAAACAGAATGTGCTTTAATTCATTTAACTTTAGCTTTTAATCCATCACATTTAGAAATAGTTAGTCCAGTAGTAATCGGTTCTGTCCGTGCTAGTCGTGATCGGTTAGATGATAGTCGCACTAATATGGTGTTGCCAATCACTATCCATGGTGATGCAGATGTAACAGGGCAGGGGGTCGTTCAGGAAATGCTGAATATGTCCCAGACGCGTGGTTATGAGGTTGGTGCTACAGTGCGGATTGTGGTTAATAACCAGATAGGTTTTACCACCTCCAATCCAAAAGATGCCCGTTCAACACCATATTGCACTGATATTATGAAAATGGTGCAAGCACCTATTTTCCATGTTAATGCGGATGATCCAGAAGCGGTTCTTTTTGTTACTCGATTAGTATTGGATTTTCGTAATAAGTTTAAACGTGATGTTGTCATTGATTTAGTTTGTTATCGTCGACATTGTCATAATGAGGCAGATGAACCAAGTGTTACCCAGCCAATTATGTATCAAAAAATAAAAAAACATGCTATATCAGGTAAAATCTATGCGGATAAATTGATAGCAGAAAAAATAGTTACTAGCGATGAAGTATCAGAAATGATTAATCTTTATCGTGATAAATTAGACCGCGGTGATTGTGTTGTTGATGAATGGAGACCAATGAGAACTAACTATTCTGTCTGGAAACCTTATTTGAATCATGAATGGAATCATAATTACCCTGTTAAAATTAAAAAAAAACAACTACAAGATTTAGCTAAACGTTTAAGCACTATTCCTACAGAGATTGTCATGCAGGCTCGGGTTGAAAAAATTTATACTGATCGCCTTGCAATGGCGAACGGTAAAAAACTTCTTGATTGGGGAGCAGCAGAAACTTTGGCTTATGCAACATTAGTTGGCAGGCATACAAATACGTTTATCAGGTGAGGATGTAGGCCGAGGTACTTTTTTTCATCGTCATGCAGTTATTCATAATCAAACTAATGGTTCAGTTTATGTCCCTTTAGCTAATATACGTAAAAATCAAGGAATTTTTGACGTTTTGGATTCCGTTTTGTCTGAAGAAGCTGTACTTGCCTTTGAATATGGTTATGCATCAGAAGCCGATGCCATGGGTTTTAACTATTTGGGAAGCCCAGTTTGGTGATTTTGCTAATGTAGCGCAAGTGGTTATCGATCAGTTTATTAGTTCTGGTGAACAGAAATGTGGGCGTATGTGTGGATTAGTCATGTTGTTACCTCATGGTTATGAGGGACAAGGTCCAGATCACTCATCTGCCCGTTTAGAGCGTTATTTACAATTGTGTGCTGAGCAAAATATGCAAGTCTGTGTTCCGTCTACTCCAGCTCAGGTCTACCATATGCTCCGTCGCCAAATATTGAGTAATATGCGACGTCCATTGATTGTTATGTCACCAAAGTCATTACTACGTCATCCTCTCTTGCGGTTTCTAGTTTAGATGAGTTAGCTAATGGTAAATTCCAGCCTGTAATTACTGAAGTTGATTTTATAGATGCGAAAAAAATCAAACATGTCGTTTTATGTTCAGGTAAAGTTTATTAGTCTTACTAAGACAACGTCGTAAAAATAAACAAAAAAAATCTTGCTATTATTCGTATTGAACAATTATATCCATTTCCCAATAAAGAGTTAAAAACTAGGCTCAAGCCTTATACGCACGTTCGCGACTTTATCTGGTGTCAAGAAGAACCTCTTAATCAGGGTGCATGGTACTGTAATCAGCATAATATTCTGGATGCAATTCCAAAAGGTTCATTATTAAGTTATTCAGGGCGCCATGCATCTGCTTCACCTGCCGTAGGGTGCGCTTCTGTTCATCAAGAACAGCAAAAAGCATTGATTGATAATACACTAAAAATAAATAAATTAAAGGGTAGAAAATGAGTAGAATAGAAATTCTTGTTCCTGATCTTCCTGAATCTCTTGCAGATGCTACAGTTATAACTTGGCACAAGAAAAAAAGGTGATCAGGTAGAGCGTGATGAAGTATTAGTAGAAATCGAAACGGATAAAGTTGTGCTTGAAGTAGCAGCAACAGATTCAGGTGTTTTGGAATCAATTTTAGAAGAAGAAGGAGCTATTGTTCTAGCTAAACAACCATTATGTTTCATACATTTTAATGATAGTACAGGAATTTCGGTTGTGGTAAAAGAGACTACAGAGTCATCGCCGGCAAAACATCATCCTGCTACTCTTGAGGAATAGAGTCATAATGTACTAACACCTGCTATCCGTCGTTTAATCGGAAAATATGATTTAAACCCAGCCAATATTAAAGGTATCTGTGTAAGAGAGCGTATAACTCGAGATGATGTTGAAAAATATATTAAAAATCAATCAATCGCAAATGAAAATGCATCGATTAAGCAACATACTTAGGCATCTACAACTATATCATCAAGATCTTCTCATAGAAGAGAAAAGAGTGTACAGATGACGCGTTTACGTAAACGTATTGCAGAACGTTTACTGGAAGCAAAAAACAGTACAACCATCTTGACTACCTTTAATGAAGTCAATATGAAGCCTGTTTTTGATTTACGAAAACATTATGGTGAAAGTTTTGAAAACGACATGGTGTACGGTTAGGTTTTATGTCTTTCTATGTGAAAGCAGTTGTTGAAGCTTTAAAGCGTTATCCTGAAGTGAACGCATCGATTGATGGTTCAGATGTGGTTTAACATGGTTATTTTGATATTAGTATAGCTGTTTCCATTCCTAGAGGTTTAGTCACCCCAGTATTACGTGATATAGATGCGCTTAGCATGGCTGAAATTGAAAAATGTATTAAAAAGTTTGCAGTTAAAGGACGTGACGGCAAATTAACGGTTGAAGAATTGACAGGTGGAAATTTCACTATTACTAACGGTGGTATTTTTGGCTCTTTAATGTCAACACCTATTATTAATCCTCCGCAAAGTGCAATTTTAGGTATGCATGCTATTAAAGATAGGGCGATGGTAGTTGATGGCAAAATTAAAATTTTGCCAATGATGTATTTAGCCCTTTCTTATGATCACCGTTTAATTGATGGACGTGAATCGGTTACATTTTTGATGACAATAAAAGATATGCGGGAAGACCCGGCTCGTTTATTATTAGATGTCTAGACAATTAATTTAAAGTGAAGTTATTTCATCAGTCTTAAGCAAAACTTAGTAAATTTTTATTGACTAATTTTTTAATAAAAATATATAGATACTTATTTATCTTTCTATTAGGTTAAATTATGGATAGAAAATCATTAACTTACATGAATATCAAGCAAAGCAGTTATTTGCTCGTTATGGTTTGCCAGTACCGACAGGTTATACTTGCAAAACAGTTAAAAATGCAGAAGATGCTACCTTAAAATTAGGCACCAGCCCTTGGGCTGCAAAGTGTTAGGTACATGCTTGTGGCAGAGGTAAAGCAGGTGGTGTAAAAATTGTTGCTAATCACGATGAAGTTCGGCTATTTGCTGAAAATTGGTTAGGAAAACGCATAGTAACTTACTAAACTGATGCCAATGGACAGCCTGTTAATCAAATTTTACTAGAAACAGCAACGAACATTGATAAAGAGCTTTATTTAGGTGCCATGATAGATTGCTGTACACGTCGAATTGTCTTTATGGCATCAACTGAAGGCGGGGTTGAAATTGAAAAAGTTGCAAACCAAATACCTGAGCTCATTCATAAAGCTATCATTGATCCTTTAAGCGGTCCTATTCCTTATCAAGGACGCGAGCTTGCTTTTAAATTAGGTTTGAGCGGCAAACAAGTTGACCAGTTTGCTAAAATATTTACCGGATTAGCTAAAATTTTCCTAGAGCGTGATCTAGCTTTAATCGAGATTAATCCGCTCGTAATCACTAAGCAAAGGGATTTGATTTGTCTTGATGGAAAGCTTAGTATTGATAATAATGCACTATATCGTCAAATAAAATTACAAAAGATGCGTGATATTTCTCAGGAAGACCCTCGTGAAGTCCATGCATTTAAATGGAAATTAAACTACGTTGCTTTAGATGGTAATATTGGTTGTATGGTTAATGGTGCTGGTTTAGCCATGGTAACAATGGATATTGTGAAGTTACACGGCGGAGCTCCGGCTAATTTTCTTGATGTAGGTGGTGGTGCGACTAAGGAACACATAGCAGAAGCATTTAAAATTATTATGTCTAATAAAAATATTAGTGCTGTTTTGGTTAATATTTTTGGTGGAATTGTTCGCTGCGATTTAATCGCTGATGGTATTATTAGAGCTGTTAAAGAACTTCTGGTAAAAGTCCCGGTTATTGTTCGTCTTGAAGGCAATAATGCTGAGCTGGGTGAGCAAAAACTAGCAGATAGTTGCCTAAAGATCATTGCTGCAACCAGTTTGATTGATGCGGCAGAAAAAACAGTAGCAGCAGCGGAAGCAAAATAAATAATGTCTATTTTAATTAATAAAAATACTAAAGTTATCTGCCAGGGATTTACAGGTAGCCAAGGAACTTTTCATTCAAAGCAAGCAATCGCTTATGGAACAAAAATAGTTGGCGGTATAACGCCAGGTAATGGTGGGACAAGACATTTAGGATTACCTGTTTTTAATACAGTACGCGAAGCAGTAAAAGCAACAGGTGCAATCGCATCGGTAATTTATGTTCCTGCTCGTTTCTGTAAGGATTCCATCCTTGAAGCGATTAACAGTGATATTATAAAACTGATTATTACCCTTACAGAAGGGATTCCAATTTTAGATATGGTAACAGTGAAAGCAAAGTTAGATCAAACTGGGATAAGAATGATAGGGCCAAACTGTACTGGTATTATTACGCCAGGTGAATGCAAGATTGGTATCCAATCTGGATATATACATAAACCTGGTAAAGTCGGTATTGTATCCAGCTCTGGGACATTAACTTATGAAGCAGTTAAGCAGATAACCAATGTAGGATTAGGACAATCTACTTGTGTTAGTATTGGTGGTGATCCTATTCTAGGTTCAAATTTTATTGAAATAATAAAACTATTTCAGGCAGATCAACAAACCGAATCTATACTTATGATTGGTGAAATTGGTGGTACAGCTGAGGAAGAAGCTGCTGCTTATATTAAACAACACATAACAAAACCTGTTGTTGGTTATATTGCTGGTATAACAGCACCAAAAGATAAGCGTATGGGGCATGTTGGCGCCATTATTGCTGGCGGAAAAGGCACAGCAGATGAAAAGTTTGCTGCTTTAGAAGCGGCAGGTATAAAAACTGTTCGTAGCCTACCTAAGATTGGGGAATCTGTTAAGCAATTAGTAACTAGTAAATAACCTGGTTTATACTATGATTACTGTATAAAGTTACTTATAGATACTATCTTTTTTATATTTTGGCCGTGAGTAATGTTGGCATACTAAGTTTTTCAATATTAAAAATGGCATAAATGCTGATTAAAAATATTTTATTAAAATTTATGATCATTTCTGGTTATGTTTTAGAGGTGCTGTGGTGTATATTTTTGATTGGTTTTATGAATGGTTCAATAACATAGGGAAATATACCATTCAAAAGTCCACCCTATAGCTATCAGCTAACGCATATATTACCTGTGATCCATTGTATGCACTCATCCATAATGGTGCCAGACAGCTGATAAATAACCACTGCCGTTGAAGTTAAGCTTGAAGCCATGCTGTGATAATTTACTGAAATCGCCGTTTTGTCGACGTCGATTGTAGTCTTTATGCAGTAATCAGTAACGGTTATTTGTCACAGCTACCTATACAGAGAGGTATAGGTTATGTTAAAATTAAAGTAACTAATGTCATGTGGTATCGCGGCGGTAACAGATATACTTCAAGATCTTGTTACTTCAGCCTTATCTGAAGTATATAAAAACAGCGAAGAGTGTTGCTACCATGGCTGTGTACATACACGAGGTGTTCTCCAAACTAGAGGTTTTAATGAATCGCGCTGCTGGCAGTGTTTTTCTGTGAAAAAGCAAATCCTCTCTTTACCAAGAGTATCTCTATCAGCAGAGAAATTATTAGCAAATCTTCTGGTATATGACAATCATAATAGCTTATACTCTGAAGCTTCATAAATTTGTTCTCAATCCTTAAAATTGTATGGCTGTTTTGTTTACAAGCAGGCTCATAGTAGATTAAATATTCTTAGCTGGTTGGTTCCAGCTTTTTTTTGAGTAATTGTAGTGGCTTAAATACCATTGAAATGGTTGTTTTTCTTAAAACATGCTTCTTTGTACGTTGGTTTCTCGTAGTATGATTGTTACAAAAGTTGATTTTAATTGGATTCCTTGTTCTTGTTTCAGCCAAGTGTTGTTCTCTGACGGAAAGTTGTAGACTGCAAGCAGTTTTTCTTGATCTTTCTCCAGCTTTTTCATCGAAGAATGATACTTCACTGAAAACCTTGGAAATAAAACATCAATGGATTTATTAGTAGCCTCACTGGTTCTCTTATGGAGAACCAGGCATTCCAACTAGGCGCAGTGTTCAGCTTTTACTTTTGGTTGCATGCCTTTGTGTAGTGAAGGCAGCATCTTAGCTGTTTTATGTGCCTGCCAGCGTTGGTACTACATGTCTGAGAATATTTTTCTATTGCATTCCAAAAACCAAATGCACCACATTTCCTAGCAAGCCTGTTGTTGGATACGGTTAAGCTATACCAATAGCGCAGAGGCCATTAAGAAATTCGGCTAAGATCTTCGCATCTAACTCTTGATAAGCATTTTCGACAACAACTATCTCATTAGTTCCATTATCAGTGACTACACCAATACCAGTAGGGAAATACGATCATCTTGCCTGAGACGATTGCATATGGCATCTAGCAAAAAATAAATATATAGCGTATAGCTTAAATCAAGCAGTTTGTATACCGATATTGTCTGTATTATTTCCACTTACCATTCAAGAGCATATTGCTATTTTAATTTGCTGATAGGGTCTCTCTCAAAGAGACAATATGCTTTTTTACAGAAAAGCGTTCCCAGCGTTTCATGAAAATCACCTGGAGATATACCTTGCAGGTAATGTATATATATGGTATCAACTGTTCGACTCTTTTTGCATAACTTCATATAAATCAGTAACAAGAACATGTTAAAGAATATTCCGTTGGCGCTGCAGCTTCCACCACACCTACTTGACTTTAGGCACTTTAATAATCTCAATATCACCTATACCAGTTTGTATGGTTTGCTGTTTAAATAATCATTAGAAATGACAACCATAATGACGCTTTCTTGACAATGTTGTATTTAAGATGTTATCCAAGCATGCCTTTGAGCTCAGATTCAAAGGCAGTGGATATCAAAATATTCTCACAGCATTACAGATGAGTTAATATAATAGATCGGAGATAATATCTGTTTTCTCAAATACAAATTTTGTATAGTTTTTCATGGCATATCATCTCTCTTTTGTTGAAGTTATTCACGAAATCAATCAATAGGATACCCAGCATCTCTCCCAAACCCCAATAAACAAGAAATAAATATAACTCTATCAATTAAACTTAATTTTCAATTGAACAAAAATATAAAATTTAAAAATTTGATAAGATTAAAAGTTTTTAATAGTATATCGGTCTAATTTTTAATATTATATCGGTCTAATAGAGAAATAACTATTGTTGAATTTAGCCATTAAAACATGCTAATTATCTATTAAAACTCATATATCATATATATAGTTACCTATATGGCTTTTCAAATATCACTGAATAAAATTCCTAAGAATGCGTTTATTTAATTTACCAAGTATTTTATTGCTGAAGTTAAAACTTTATTAGCCAACCAATTTAGTTTTAATTTAATTTAAAGTTAAATATTTTATTACAGCATAAAGTAATGATTGTTGCTAAAGAATTATAAAAAAGAGAACATGCGGTGTTGCATTAGCTAAAAACGTAATTCTTACATTCCTTATACTATTTATATTTATTAACCTGACCATATAAATCCAGTATAGAGTAAAAACATGTAACTCACTTACTCGTTAAGTATACAAAGTATGATGTAAAAATAGATGTTATCACTCATTATCTTTCTAAGTATACCAGCAGGAGAAATTATATTACAAGATGTTGTTATTTTTAATAAAAATAGCTTTTAGCTACATACTTAAAGAGATTACCTTTAAATTTTGCTTCCAAGCGATACTTTTTAGCCTCATGGTCTAACATCACTTTGTTGTTATTCAAGGCGAGTTAATGCTATATTTCTTCGCCATCTTCTCACTAAATTTTTTCTTTTATTGGCAAAGTATTATAACTAGAAAACGTGAATGTTAGCGATTGAATCGCTAGTATTGCGTTGTTAGTAAGCAATATATACCTGGGTGTGTGGAATAAGACTAAGGTAACCAGCTACTCATAACCTATTTTGAGAGTGAAATTTTTAATTTACTACTGAGCAGTTTGAAATTAAAAATATTCACTTAACAATGCCGGTAGCAAAAAAGTCATAAAATTAATTCCATTTTATAGATAAACTTACAATTTATCCCAATAATGGCATTAATTAATGTTAATGCTGTTCAATTCATCGCTCAATCATTATTATAGGCAAGTTGATGTTAAGCAATAGTAAGAGCTGGCAATTTTCTTCATTAATTTTCAAATTAATCAATAAGCTGCAAAATATTAAAAAATTGATTATAATAAAAAAAGTTGAATTTGACTAATACCAACACTTTCAAAGAAAAGATTTGGTTATTTCTGGTTTATCCGGTAAACTATTGTGATATAGCCCCACACCAACATTTTATTAGCTTGTAATTAGAACAGTCTTATACAGTCAAATCAGTATAAATGCTAATGAATTAATATATAAAAATAAATAAATTAATCAATTAATGTCTGATATGATATTTGCCAATGATATTCTGCATTTTAACCGTTTTCTTAGTTTTTTATGAACAAAGCTAGTTTTAACATTGAATGTAATTTGCATGC
>JBHEQW010000072.1:0-36827 GCA_046530935.1 Arsenophonus sp. | reverse complement strand
CTCATTGTCAGAGCCATCTTGGTGTCAATAAAAGAACAAATTTAATTGAATCGACTTTTACAACAGTGAAGCTATAAAAGCCAAATGCGCTAAGAACTGCAGTAATTGAAAAACAAGCATTCCTATGTTATTTTAAGTTGCTCCCATCTGCTTAGAACCGCCAGAACCAAAACTAAGCGGATTTTGAACTACTATGCAACCATGTGGTGTAGTAAATTATATCTAATAATATCTAATTTAAGGCTGGAGAACAGATTTTACATGCATCAGAGCTGTATCCTGATTGTCAGGATACAGTAGATTTGCTAATAACTGATTTTTGCATAATTGAAGTTCAATTTTAATAAAAATAGATTATTATAAGTCCATTGTCATTCACTTCGAATTAATAAATATTTTTATACAATTAGCAAAAGAGCAAATACTCATTAGGTTTATTTTTAACTGTAGAAAATTAATTCGGCATTAATCAATCTATAACCTTTACTGATATAAAAACAAATTCAAAGTCAAGTAATTATGAAAAGAATCTCTTAATGGCAGCTTCAGAAAAATAGCCAATAAGTCTCATGTTAACATATCATGCATCAAAGATGGCATCTCAATTGAACTTTTAAATGCATTAAAGCGCTCCATATAAAAAACATTTGAATCTTCTTTTGTAATCAAGCTATTATAACACCAATAAATAATACGCCTTCGATTAGTTTCAAATTAAAAATTAACTTCTTCCTCATTATTTTCATCAACATTTTTATCCGTATTCTTATAAAGAAAATTTAATCTTCTCCACAAAATCAATTCTTGAGAATTTTCATCCAAATACTGAAATATCATTAGGCAATTGGCAGAGTTAACTTTTTTTTCTTTTCAATGTTACAATATCCCGGATCTAACAACATATCTAATTAATCAACTATGAGATGACATAATGAAAATTGCGATAATAGGTGCAATGGAGCAAGAAGTGGCATTATTGCGTAAGCAAATCGATGCTCAATTGGCATTGTCACTTGGTGGCTGCGAAATTTACTACGGAAAATTTGATGATCTTGATATCGCATTATTAAAATCAGGCATTGGTAAAGTTTCTGCTGCACTTGGAACAACCTTACTAATAGAGCATTTTTCTCCTAAATTTATTATTAATACTGGTTCCGCAGGTGGATTAATACCTACTTTACATGTTGGCGATATCGTTGTTTCAACTGAAGTTTGCTATCATGATGTAAATATCACCGCTTTTGGTTACCAACCAGGCCAAATGGCACAATGTCCGGCCACATTTAAAGCAGATAAAAAATTAATAGAATTAACAAAAAAATGTATTGAAAAATTAGATTTACATGCTGTTCGCGGTCTAATTTGTAGCGGGGATAGCTTTATTAATGGAGCTAAAGAACTAACCTATATTCGTCAAACTTTCCCTACTGCCATTGCCGTTGAAATGGAAGGCTCAGCAATTGGTCATGTATGCCATCAATTTGGTATTCCATTCGTTATTGTACGTGCAATTTCTGATGTTGTTTATAAACAATCTTGCCTTTCTTTTGAGGAATTTTTACCTGTCGCAGCTCGTCAATCAAGCCTAATGGTGCAAACAATGCTTGCTAATTTAGCTAACTCAAGCTCCTAAAAACCACAAATTAACTATTAATAACTCAGGAAGCTAAAATACCGATTCATAGTAATGGTTATTACTTACCCTTAATAAATTAAGCGATTCAACACTAAATGAAGAACCACAACCACAAGTTGTTTTCGCATTTGGATTAGTTACCACAAATCGTGACCCTTCTAATCCTTCAATATAATCAACACAACCACCAACCAGATACTGTAAACTCATAGGATCAACAATTAGTTCAACGCTTTTTTTTTCAATTGTTAAATCACCTTCATTTATCTTATCATCAAAGGTGAAACCATATTGAAAACCACTACAGCCTCCTCCAGTAACATAGATGCGCAAACGCAAATTTTGATTTTCTTCATCTTCAATCAATCTTTTAACTTTATTTGCTGCAGCATCAGTAAAGTGTATAGGCAATGCACTATCATTACTCATTTCTAACTCCAGGCCGACATGGCAATCAATAGATATTGGAAACATTAACAGTTCAGCGAACAAGAACTAATTATCTAATAACCGGCCAATTGATTCAAGATCCAACATAAATTAACTGATTTTAAAGAAATTTCCCATTAAATTTCCCATTTGATTTACTGTCAAGCCTGCTTTAAGATATATATAAAATTTCTGCTGAATAAATAGTTTTGTTTATTAAAAAATTAATCTAAAATACTTCAACTAAAAGTTAAGAAATTCATTCTTGTTAGTGTAAATTCACCGGTTCTAGCATTTAATGGTGTTTGTTGGTATCCATTATTTATTCATTGTGCTAACGCTGCGTATATTTATGATGTTGATGTCAAAGCATATATCGATTACGTCTGTTCTTGTAGGCCGATGATTTTAGCTTATAATCACCATGTAATTAAGAAAGCTATCATTCAAGCAGCAGAAAATGGCATGAGTTTTGGTGTCACGACCGTCATTGAACTAGAAATGGCAGAAATTATTACTCAACTTATTCCATCAATCGGAATGGTTCGTATGGTAAATTTAGGCGAGGAAGCTACAATAATTGCTATGATGCTAACTCGAAGCTATACATAGCGTGATAAGATTATCAAATTTGAAGACTGGTTATCATGGACATGGAAATTGCTTATTAGTGAAATCCGGCTCAGGAGCTTTAACTATTCATCAAACTAATTCTTCGTGTGTCCATGCTGATATTGCTAAACATACTCCTTACCTGTAAATTTAATTATTTAAATTCAGTTCGACGTTCTTTTATAGAATATCCACAAGAAATCGCTTATACAATATCCACAAAAAATCGCTGCTATCATTATAGAGCGAGTAGCATGTAATATGAATTGTATTCTTCTCAGAAGTCTGAATTCCTTCCTTAACTTTGTATATTATAAGATCAATTTGGCGCACTACTGATTATAGGCGAAGTCATTACTGGCTTTCGGATTGGCTTAGGTGCGGCACAAGTACATTATCAAGTTAAAACTGATTTAATATGTTTAGAAAAATAATTGGAGGTGCTATGCCTGTTGGCGTATTTGGTGTAGGCATCTAAGTGATGTGAAAACTAGTTCAAATAAGGCTAATTTATCAAGCAGGTACATTATTAGGCAACCCATTAGCTATACCAGCAAGCCTTGCTTGCTTAACTGAACTCGCTAAACCTAATACATATAAACACTTAGCAAATTGACGACACGGACTGGTTAAATGCTTACAAAAAAAAGCGCAACAAGCTGGTATTCTATTGAATGTTAATCATGTTTGTGGTATGTATAGGCTATTTTTTACAAAAGCAAAACATAAAGAAGTTAAATCCTATCAAGATCTCATGCGATGAGATATTAAGAAATTTAAGCAATTCTTTCATTTTATGTTAGATGAAAGTGTTTATCTAGCATTCTGCATTTAAAGCCTGTTTCATCTCTATTGCGCATAGTTATGAAGATGTTGATCGCGCAATTAAAGCAGCAGAAAATGCTTTTAATAAGTGTTTACTCTCAGATCATTATTTATACCATCATCGCACAACTATCATCATAGGAAGATGAATGCTGATCTATGATGTATATAGTTGAAGCAAAATAACTTAATCCTAATAATTAGGCTTCCATCCTCAGGCAACTAGAACATTTAAAAGCAGTGCTGATCTTCAGGTTAGTAAAAAAAAAGAGTTTGTGGTCCACTTTGGCTAAGCATTATGACACATCTAAACTTTATCCTTAATAAATTATAGAAACCAGATAACCAGATAATATTGATGATAATCACCGATATATTTCTCATCATTTTTAACAACGCTCTGTCGCCTAGCTTAAGAAGCAGCACTCATTTTTCTATCGAGGATCATCTATAGTAGCCAATCAAGTTGTACCCAAATTCCTGAACTCAAAAGTTATATCTCGATCTGGCCTAATATCTGTTTACACTCACGCATGGAGTTAGAAAATTTATGTAAAATTAGGCAGAAAGAAAAACTACGAGCCTTTATATCTGCACGTAGATATAAAATATTTTCCGAAAATTTTAAATAAAACTTCACAACGTTAACTTTCGCAGGCATAGATATCAAGCCTCTCGATTGGTTTTTATTTGTCTTTACAAGCCAAAGAGACCGCGGCAAATAATCAACGTGTTACATAAGCTTAACCGAACATGTTCTATGCTTATCAATTGTGTACTTATACAGACAATAGCAAGGAATTTACAAATTGCCTTTATTGGTTTACGAAACCGTTCAGCCACTGAAAATATGCATTCTATCGTTTCTTTTGCATATAGAGACTTGCTATAGAAACATCAATTAGCAAGGCTATGCATCATCAAACGAATGGCATTGTCGAACAATTTAATGGGCTCATAGAAAATGAGATATTGCAAAAACTATCATTTTATTTATTTAAGCATAAAAAAACTGGCGTCAATTTTTTAGTATAGGCGATTGTTATTTACCTGATTTTTATTATTGTTCAAACATCTCCTTAACCCAAGAAGGCACGTCATTATTTTTGTTCTGCTGATCATTTAAATTCAAGCTAGGGTTCAATGATTGTATCCCTAGCTTACATAATGCTTGAGGATTCTCTGTCCATACTGGCAGGATACGATATCCACCACCTTCGCAGTTAAAACTACCATCAATATTTACTCCCATTTCCATAATTCCTTCTGGTGGGCGATTATCCAATGCTAATGGAGTCTGATTTTCTAAATAACGATAATATAAATGTAATGCACCAGTTGCACCAGTAAGATTTGTCGGACCATTATTATCACGACCAGCCCAAGCTATCGCTACTTCCTTACCATCAACACCGGCAAACCAACTATCGCGTAGATCATTTGTTGTTCCTGTCTTACCTGCTAAATGATATTGAGCAAACTTATTCATTAATGAACGAGATGTTCCACGCTCAACAACTTGTTGCATGCCATAAAGTGTTAGATAAGCTGCCTGCGGAGATACTGCTCGCTCTGCAGATGGATAACTTTGATAAAGCTCATTGCCATCACCATCAATCACGGAGCGCAATGCCGATAATGAAGCTCGATTGCCACCACCACTGATTGTTTGAAACATTTGTGCTGTTTCTATTGGTGTTAAGTTTAACGCACCTAATAACATTGCCGGAACTTTCTCAATAGCATCACTTGGCATACCAAGGCGTATTAATACTTTAGTAACCTGATCCAATCCAATACTCAATCCAATATTTACCGTTGGAATATTTAATGAACTAGCCAAGCCATCAATCAACATAATCTGCCCTCTAAAACGGCGGTCATAATTTCTTGGTTCCCAAATTTGGTTATCAAATTTGACGCTAATTGGCTCATCAGGTACCCAAGTATTTAAACGAAAACGGTCCGGTTCACTTAATGCAGTAAGATAAGTTGATGGCTTAGCCAATGAACCAATTGAGCGGCGAGCATTTAAGGCTCGGTTAAAACCAGAATATTGTGGTTGTGAACCACCGACCATAGCACGAACTTCACCATTAATACGGTCAACGACCACTATTGCGCCTTCAAGATCAGGCAATTTATGTGTTTTACGTAAATCAGCTATACCTTGTTCAATAGCATTTTCAGCTGCTTGCTGCGAAACTGGATCTAATGTAGTAAAAATCTTAGCTCCGGACAGGTTATTTACTTTATTGCCAAATTTTTCAATTAATTCTTGCCGAACGAACTGCATAAAGGCAGGTTGTGGTGTCAAAACACCACTTCTGGATTTAACGCCTAAAGGACGAGCACTAAATATATTATACATTTTATGATCGATAATTTTGCGTGTTTCCAACAGCTTTAACACTAAATTTCGACGTTCAATGGCCAGTTTAGGATTACGCCATGGGTTATATAGTGACGCTCCCTTAACCATACCAACTAATAATGCTTCTTGATCAATACTCAGCTCATCGATTGGTCGACCAAAATAATAAAGACTAGCAAGTGGAAAACCTCGAATTTGATCATCACCACTTTGTCCTAAATAAACTTCATTTAGGTAAAGTTCAAGAATACGTTCTTTGCTATACCGAAAATCCATTAAAATCGCCATATAAGCTTCATTGGCTTTACGTATTAACGTTCGTTCATTACTTAAAAATAAGTTTTTAACTAATTGTTGAGTTAGCGTACTACCACCCTGAACGGTCTTACCAGCCATTAAATTAGCAATAACAGCACGTCCAATAGAGTAAATACTTACCCCATCATGCACATAAAAATACCTATCTTCAGTTTCGAGTAATATTTTAACTAAAGACTCAGAAAAATCTTTTCTTGGCAAGACTAAGCGTTGTTCATTATTAGCTGATTGCAGCATAGTGATAAGTTTAGGATCAAGGCGAAAAAAACCAAATGAACGCCCATTTTCCATATTAGTAATATTAGTAAGCCTAGTTTGTTCAAAACTTAGTTTAACTAAAATCTGTTCTTCTTTTTGATCAGGAAATGGAAATAGCCGCCGTAACATCTCTATCGTGTTATCTTTAACAATATACTCACCTGGTAAAGTAATTTTATTTACCTGGCGATATTGCATGCCATCTAATAATCTAATTATTTCTTCTTTACTGTAATTCATCTCCGGTTCAAGATTAACCATTCTGCCATAAACAGCTGCCGGCAGATCCCAAACTTTACCATCAAGACGATCACTAATTTTTTGATATAAATAAATACCATAGATAGCATATAGACCAATTAATAATCCCAAGACTACGTCAATTTTGATAAACAACCAAAACCAATGCCATCTATTCTTATGTAGCCGAGACTTATTGTCTTTACTTTCCATTAGTTATTCTTCCTTATTCTCATTAATATCTTCATACTCATGATCATGGTTCTCTAATTAATTAGTTAGATGAGATTTTAATTTTTTATCAATAAAGCTTTTTATTAGATCTGTACCAAATAAGTTTATAATTATCTTTGTCAAGCATGGTATAAAATTAATCTTTATTTATTAGTAGCCTACTAGATAACTAAACTAGATTTACGGATATTTATTTTAAATATCTCATTATATTAGGATTATTATCATAATTAAATAATAAATATCTACTAAATAACAGATTTATACTCTGATGATGACAGTTTTAGCACTATCACATTTAATGAACATTATCTATCCATCATTACTAACTTTTAGTGCAAATATTTTAATATTTAGGTTGCTGTAAAGGTTGATATATATCCCTATTCCTCCTTAATTAAACTGAAGTGCTTTTCAACATTGATAACAGCTTGAATAACTTTATTGAAAATACTCTGAAAGTCTTAACTCGTTGATCCTTCAATCTCTCTAACAAATGCTTGCCTGCGAAACTTGTGCTATTTTGGTGTTGTGCTATAGGACTGCTATTCTACAGAGCCGACACGTAAACAGGATATCGAAATTAGTGTATTTTCTGCCTTACACACTTATTGTTGACAATTTAATAAACATTCATATATGTTCATCCTTCCGTCAGCAGTGTGGGTAGTCTAGATATTAAACATCCTGTATTCCATGAGCTATTCTTCAAAAAAAAGAAAAGCAGAAGAAATCTAGCGAAGCACTTTCATCTGCTTGCTGCATCAGATCTATGACCTGATAAATCCAACTAGTCTTTTTTTTGCTCTTGTTATGATAGATATCAGCGCCAGAAAGCACTGCAGTATTACCTAAAGCCACACTATGGACGTTACTAGAAACTGAAATTAACTAAAAAGATGAAAAAGGCGAGACATAAGCGTGAAAAACCTCTAGCGCTACATTAGTAATATTCCAATTAAGCACGTTAAGATATCGTATTACTATGGTTCCTTATCGAATCATAAACTAGGCACACTATTACTGAATACTGAAGGTGTATATTAAGCACAGGAATGAAGAGACAAGATCTCAAAAAGTTTGGAAAAGTGGATCAACATTCTGATGAATGGCACAATGGCTACACTTTTTATCTACGCTCAGCTTTCTAAACAGGCAACAGAATTATTGTCAGAAATAATGCATAAAATAAAAAACGATAGTTATTAAAAATAACCTGGGATTAATATCTTTAAAATTAATGCATTAAATTAAATAATAGACACTCCAAAAAAATTTTCATTTACAATAGAACAAATAAACTGATTCTATCTCCTTTTATCAATAATGAATGGCTTTTTGTTACCATTTAAAACAGAGATTCAATTTTTTAACTATTAAGGAATATCCAATTTAGGATGCCTAGAAAACGTGTAAGAGTATGAGATAAAAGCAAAGAACAAATTGTGATCTTCATCGCCAAAATTTGACAGCGTCATGTTAGCTATAATCTTAAAAGTTTAATAAATGTATGTTATCTGTCTTCTTTAGACAATCATCGATCAAGAGTACATACTTTATTTGGATGTACCTAAATTCCATGAAAGTTTTTCAAGTAAGAATGAAATTAGTCAATATCGCCTAATAAGGTTAGATAATTAGAGAGTTATTAGTAAGTGAAATTCTATATTAAAATGTAAACAATTATATCAGCTGATTAAAAAAGGATGGCTAAATAGATTCCATCTTGTAAGGTCGTTTTATTTACTAAATTATCTAGTTTTAGAAAAAATTATTTGAAACCATAAAAATTGAAATATAGATATGGCTGCAATTACTCTGCAAGCAAAGCAATAAGCTTTTATAGAACACAACTAAAAATATCCATATAGCTTATAGCTAAGACAAACAAAAACTTGGCGATTGAATTTATGTTAATACTTATCGAGAAAATGATTTTATTAGTTAATTTATGGTAGAAAAATAACATTTCAGAATTATCCGATACTAATAATATTAGTTATGATATTGACGACTAAAATAGTCGAATCGATATTCTATACTAAAGAAAAAATAGCAAATTAATTAGTAATTAACTATTTTTCTAATGCTCTTACAATAAGATGGCAAAAACATTTCTATGAACTACCATTCTTGATGGCCGAATTAGGAATAAAAAACAGTTTTCTTTTTTGCAAAACTTTATACTAATATAAAAAATATAAATAAAATGTTCGTTGCAAGCTATATTGATTCTCAATATGCTGTATTCTTGCAGGACCCAACAAATATTAGTATTAAAATACTCTGATATAAGTTTAAAACTTTATAAAAAACTAATAATAGATAAAAATAGCACTTACTAAATAAACTAAAAGAAAGCTAGCTTTTCCTTTTAGGAAAAGCTTCTTTTTACATGCAAATAAAGACAAATAACAAGACGTATCACCCATGTTACAGTAAAACAAATTATAATAACCATTGCCAATTATAGAATGTTCTGTTATTTATAAGAGCCTTAGTTCCACGCATTGAGTTTGTTCTTTTGAAGATTGCCTGTATAGGAGAAACATTATGCAAGAAAGAAAAAAACCTACAACCTCATCTTTAAGCATTCTTGCCATTGCTGGGGTAGATCCATACCAAGAAAAGCCTGGCGAAGAATATATGAACGATGTCCAATTAGTACATTTTAAGAGCATTCTCAAAACATGGCGCAATCAACTCAGAGATGAAGTAGACCGCACTGTAACTCATATGCAGGATGAAGCTGCAAATTTCCCTGATCCAGTTGATAGAGCTGTTCAGGAAGAAGAATTTAGCCTTGAGTTACGTAATCGCGATCGTGAACGTAAGTTGATTAAAAAAATTGAGAGAACATTAAAAAAAGTTGATGATGAAAATTTTGGTTATTGTGAAACATGTGGTATTGAAATTGGTATACGTCGCTTAGAAGCTCGTCCAACAGCTGATTTATGCATTGATTGCAAAACATTAGCTGAAATGCGTGAAAAACAGATGGCTGGGAGTTAAAAGATCCATCTCATTTTTTTCATTGCGATAGCAAAATTACCTATCAATACTAATAATGCTTTGATATTTTAGCTTATCTAAAGCATTGCCATGACTGTTGATGACTTTGTTACACGTTAATCTATTAATACTGCCGTGGTTATTACAACGCAGATTATCACAATCTTAGTTTGTATTATTCTACAGCAGCATTTAGGATGAGATAGTCAAAACCGGTATATATAAGTTTCTATGATTAATTAGAACAGAACATACTAAGCGGCAAACAGATACGCGCTGCTTCGGAAATGTACATTAGCTATGTACTATTTTATATTCTATTAGAATGTTAATTTTTAGTTATTTTTATAAAGGTTTGTTTGGTAGAAATCCATTCTCTTTAAAGGTATTTCTAATACAAATAGAGTTTAGCATGAAAAAGGAAACAGTCATGTAGATCAAAAAGACTTTTTCCTCACTATATCTGCCAACATGTAAAACTAGAACTTATTAGTAGTTAGTAGAGTTTGCTTCGACGACAATCATCTATTAGATAATGTCGCCTTCATTCACTCTTGTTAATAAGCAACTCATTTTGCTTTATTCTATCTATGTTATCATAGTAAACATGTTATACGCTGTTCTGATGAGATTCATAGAGTTACAGGAATATCCTTGCAAAATCTCAGATTGCAGAAAAATATTCAATAATCTTAGTGGAAGTTTTCTCTTGAAAACTAGATTAAGAATAGCAAATAGTTTAGTTATATGCAACCTATGTTAAATAGGTGACTTCTATATATATAGAAGTCATCGAAATAAATAATCATTGGTTTAAAAAACAACGTTTAGATGGACGTAACTTCTTCAGACTCCTTCCTTAATTTCTAAAATTAGTGGTTCTTTGCAACGCAAAGATTAGCAGGTCAGCTTCCTTCACACCACACACACCTCCATTTAGCCAGTTCCAGCTTTTCTGAGTAGATTTGGAAGCAAATAATAGGATATTATATGGTTAATATGGTTAATCCTGGCACGCTTATTATACAGGAGGTTGATAAATTCTGCCAAGTTCTCTTCTAACTCTCGATAACCATCTTCGGTCGCAACTATCTCCTCCAACTTGCGTCTACGTTCAGTGACGTCAATAATATCAGTAAATAAAGGCAACTATCTGGTTAGATCTAACAGTATATCTATCAGGCAAGAAATAAACCCAGCAAATATCGCTAAAATCAGCCATGTGTATACGCCTATTTTCTTTGCTCTTCAACAAATTATTCAACCAATTACTGTTTCACTATGTTGATGACTCTTGGCAGAAAGACACCATATTTTTTATCAAGAAGCCACCAAACAAAAGACTGTGAAGTTTCATAAAAATCACTTCTAAGAGTCTAGAAGAGGCCATAAGATAATAGTAGCAAAAACTCTTCGAGGCTTTTTTGTACTCTTTATACTTTATATTAAGGCGTTGACAATGAGCTATTGAAGCACATTCCGTAGTCGCTGAGATCCTTCCTCCATATGCCAACGACCTTTTAAATAGTTTAATCTAAACATCACCAATAGCAATCTGTATAGTTTGCGCTGTTGTAAATAACCGTGTTATGGACTACGGCATAAATTCTCCTCAACAAAAGGCAGTATCAAACATCTTGTTGTGCATACAGAATGGCTTCAAGCCCATGCTTCAACAGCATGGGCTTATCAGCTGCTGCCACTTAGCACGTTACTATTTCTAAAAATCCATACACTAGAAACAAGAACAACTCTAATCAATATCGCTAAGTAAAAAAATAAACAAAAAGTTCTACTCTTTTTAAGTAAGAAAGAAATGCAAAAAACCAATTTTATTGTTATTTTAATGGTTCTTAATGAGAATTAAGATATAACAATATTTTCTTTTACTTAATTAAACTAATTGAATTTTATTCTTTTTATTGTTGAGAATTTTATTGCATGGTAGGAATATATAAGCCTACTTTTTCTTTATCACTTTTCATTTAAAGTGTTTGCTTTATTTATTGCTATCCTCTTTAGTTAGCTGCTGATTTATCAGGTAATGTCTGCACTTCAGAAGTAAACCCTTCTTTAACTTGAGTTTCTTTTTCTTTGGCTTGATTTGTGGTTTCGGTTGCTTTATCTGAAATATTTTGTTGTAACTCTGATGTTTTTTGTTTTGTTATTTCTTTTAATTGATCTGCTTTTGTTGATAGGTTATAAGCTTCTTCAGCTTCTTCAGGATCGTTAAGCACTTGTTTAGCCTTTTCTTTACCAGACTGTTTTATTTCTTCAGAGCTTTCTTTGGTATGTTGGATGGCATCATCGTCGACTTTAGGGGATTCATCACAACCAGTAATACCAGTTATTATACCTGCTAGTATTAGCATACTTAAAAATTTTTTGTTCATTGATAGGCTCTCCTTTCTCTCTATTCATGGACGATCAAAAAATATATAGGTGTAATCAATAAAAAAGACTTTTAATATTATAGATACATTTATTATATAAATACATAAAATAAAATGTAATCTTTTAATGATGTCATAATAACTTGATAGTTATAACTCTGTAGTTTATCTCTCCATTATTCATTAATCATATCATCGCTGAAAATTAGCGAAATGAAAAAATTACCCTCAGTATTTTTACTAAAAACAAAAATTGGTAACAATTTTTGTTTTCTTAAGTTCATTAATTAAATACTTAAAATCAACAAAAATATATTGTATCTTAAATAAATAAGCCACCACTAATAGACGGATCTTGTTGTTTTATCTTAGGTGGATCTCTTATCTGCTATTGAGATTTTAAAGTGATTTAATCAGTAAAAAATTATCAGATTTTTTTCGTCTTGGCACATTTGATAAGACGTCACGATCACGATATAGTGTTCACTTTCCAATCGAAAAAGCAGTGTCGATTCCATCTCATTACTCATAATATTAGTTGGTGAACTGTTTTCCTTTCTAAAAATAGATCAACAGCTATTAATAATATTAAGCCAACTTCTGGAATATTAAATTGGCCTAGTTTGGGTGCAATAAGACCAACGATACTCGTGCTATTCCTGACATACATTTAGATGTCATATCATTAAAATCAAGAACATAGTGATTTATTCACACATACTTAAATGTCTATTAGATACTTGATAAATAAAGACAACAGAAAATGAGCAACAAACTATTTAACCAATTAAAGTTAAATGAATAACTAATTAATAAAACTAAGCTAGAATTCTTAATAAGAATTCTAAAATGTTTTATTTTTTTACAATACCAGTGAAAGCGACCTCAGGGCTTTAGGTTGTAAAATCTAGTATAAAGTCCAACTTTACATTATATTTTTAATTAAATGTAAACTGCATAGGCCAATGATTAATATAAATATCCAAATTAATATCATTTAAAATAACGCTAAAATAAACTAT
Organism: Arsenophonus sp.; assembly: GCA_046530935.1. Taxonomy (GTDB): domain Bacteria; phylum Pseudomonadota; class Gammaproteobacteria; order Enterobacterales; family Enterobacteriaceae; genus Arsenophonus. Next base: position 23,471 of record JBHEQW010000072.1, on the reverse strand, counting down.
AATTTACCATAAAATGATAATTTTGATCAATACACTTAATATCCACATTAAGCAATCATAGATAAGACAGCAGAAAAAACCGCAATATTGGCAAAAAACATAACATAATTTGTTAACTTTAATATTACGTAAATCACTAAATCTAAAATTTAGATAATTTTTTCACCTTTTTACTTTTACCTAAATAGCAAATAAATCACATTTCAAAAAAATTAAGAAAATTATAATTTATAAAATCTCATTACGCTACAAATCGCATAAATAATCCTAATAAATATATAGTGTGGGATATGCGATAAAATTATGAAAAAAGGCTATCAGTTCAATATTTTCAAATGCTAAATTAATATTTAGCGCAAAATCAATACAATACTCTTTATGTTTATTGCATAAAATTATTAACAATAACCAGAATGTCAACCATAATTAAAATGAAAGATACAACCATGAATATCAATAGAGAGCCTTTTAAAAAAAGAGCCAAAATGTTTTTACATAACACATTTTTTAAATCACGACGATTAAGGTCGAAATAATTAATGGTAAAATAATCATTTAATTAAACGAAAAAACATCTGCAATGATCGAAATATTTTTATCGTAGCTTATTATTCTTACTTTTGTCTGTATTTGCCAATAAATTTAATGCAAATCCAACTCTGATATCATCACACTTGGTCAGACCAAGCCATATAATAATCAAAACAGTTAAACTTTTTAAGTTTATTATAATTTCGTTTTTATCAAGCTGATATTAAATTTCACATTATTTAATAAACTATGAATAACTTATTAGCAAATATACTGTATGGCAGTAGTCATGCTGCACTACTATCTAATACTTCTTAATCTCTTCTCTAATTCTTAAATTGGACGGTATTAACCACCAAGAAGATGGTCAACGGTCAAAATTCCTCTTTAGCTGATTCTAGCTTTTCTTAGTAAGCTATAGAACTTTAAATAAGCTTGAAAGGATTGTTTTTCAAATAACACTTCTTCGCGGCTCAGCTGCGCTAGCCTTATTATCGCAAAAGTCAATTCCAATCAAATTCCTGGTTTTTATTGACTGGCAGTGATTTGACAAGTAGTCGTAGAATACAAGCAGTTATTCTTGATCTTTTTCCAAGTTCTTCATTACTGCATCATACTATCTAAAAAGCTTGCTAACAAAACATCAATGGCTTTATTAGCCAAATTACGACTATCTCTCATATCCAAACTTCACGCAGATAATCATTAACTTTCTGTTTTACATGCCTTTGTGAGACTGAGTCTAGCACATTAGCTGTTTTCTGTACCTAATCAGGCCTTGACTCCGCTGTCAGTGAATATTTTTGCCATAGGCATTAAATCAATGGATTTTGCTCCACAGAGCAAGCCTGGAATATATAATTAAGCCATACATGATACAGGCCATTAAGAAATTCAGCTTAATTCGCTTCCCAATAATTCTTGATAAGCATTTCTGATGGCAAACGAGCTCCAACATTACATCCATGCTCAGTAATACATATAACGACAAGCAAGAAAAGCTGATCATCCTCCATTATAGGAGTTGTATATACCTAATCGACTAAAAAATAAACGTATTATCGAAGCGTAATTTCGAGCCTTACCTCAACAAATCTAGCTAATGAGCTGCTTGTTCTTAAGAGCATTATAAATGAGTTCATGTAATGGACACGGGTAATATCTGGTTTGGCGGATACCTGTCTGTATGTTAGACTTTTTCATTAAATATCATCTATATGTTGTTGACCTTATTTATTAAATCAATCAAAAGAATAGATGCTAAACATCTTAAAAAATCCACATATATAAAAATAAGTATAACTCTAATCAATCTCGCTAAATTAAAAAAAATGTTAAAAACACTGATTTTATCATTAAAAAAATGTAAAAACAATCTAATTGTTATTTTAAATGAGTCTTAATCCAATTAATTACTAATTATATTTTCTTTTACTTCATTAAAGTAATTAAGTATTATTGCTTTTGTAGTTAAAAACTTTATTGCATGGCAGCTACTTTTGCTTAAAGCATTTGACTTATTTGTTATATCCTCTTTAGCTTGTATTTTATCAGATAAGATCTGTACTTCATAATTAAACCATTCTTTAAATTTGCTTACTTTTTTTAGCTTGATTTATGGTTTAAGCTGCTTTATTTAAAATATTTTATTGCAACTCTGATGGTTTTTGTTTAGTTGTTTCTTTTAATTAATATGCTTTTATTAATAATTTATCAGCTTCTTTAGATTCTTTTTTATATCGCCTGCAGCTTTTTTGGCATCATCAAGCACTTATTTAGCTTTTTCTACAACAACCTATTTTATTTGTTCAGTTCTTTCCTTGATATGTTGTATAGCATTATCTATTTTAGATGATTCATCACAACCAGTAACAGTAGTTATTAGACACCCAACCAAAATTAGTATACTAAAAAATTTTTCTTCATTGATAAGTTTTATTTATATTTAAGTTATAACTCTTATTTATGATGTATGAATTTCAAAGATAGTTGCTGCGTAGTAATCCCCATAATTAATTTCATAAATAAGTTTAACAAAATATAGATAATATTCCATAAAAAGCCTATCATACAGGTATCAGATAAACTAGAATTACTCGTGTTCCTAATTACATTAACTTATCTGTAATAACTGCCAGGCAGCTGATAGCTGCAACCGTTAAAGTTGAAGATTGAAGGCATGTGCTGAAATAATATGTAACCATCGACTGTCGAGGCGAGCAGCATTCTAGCCACCATGGTCTGTAATAGTTATTTTTATAGCTAACTATACAGACTGATATTGGTAATGTTGAGATTATAGGCCTAAGATCATGGATCTTAGTGGGAACAGAATATACTTCAATATGTCTCGTTGCTCTACCACTTTATTTTAAACGTGCAAAATCGTCTAAGAGTTAGCAGCATATATAGCGTATCTATTGCTATGTATATCAGCCACTGCTTTTTCACTGATAAGCGCTTCCAGTCAGCTTCTCAGTGAAAAAGCACATTAGCCTCTCTGCCAATTATGGCAATACACCAATCAACAGACTAAAACAGTAATGTATTTAAGAGCACAAGAAAATATGCATATATATGCCTGCTTTAAGAGATATGTGCTATGTTTATTTCTTGCCAAAGATCTCATATACAAAATTTCTATCAAGAAAGATGATCAGCTTTTCCTGATGCTATTATTAACGTCAACCGAGCATAAAGCTAAGAAACTACTTATGGTTGAAGATAGTTATTAAGAATCAAAATCAAACTTATCACTAACTTCTTAATAGTCTGCAAACACGTGGCTTAAACCGTATCTTACAGGCTTGCTACGTAGGCTGTGCACTATGTTTTTAGAATGCAATGGCAAAGATGTTCCCGAATGCAGCACAAAAATGCTGTTAGATAGACAAAATAGATAATGTGCTTGCATCCATCCACAAAGGGATGCAACAAAAAATTAAAGTTGATCCTGCTAGAAGTTCTGGCTAGGAAAGAAGAGCAGAGATGCCACTAATAAAGGCATTGATATTTTGTTAAGAAGGTTTTAAGAGAAGTTTCATTCTACATAACGACAAAAAAGCTGTAGAAATATCGAAAAGAAGTTCTGGCATTCTATTCTATGACTCTTTCCGTCAAAACTATAACTTTGCATCAATAAGAATCATAAAGCCGATTAAAACGGCTTTTTTGATAGTAAGACTACGGAAGCTGATTCGCAAAAATTTATAGCTCAAGAAAAAACAACCATTTCAATAATAACCGTATAAATCAACAAAATAGATTTTAATATTATATGTATATTTTTTAGATAAAGAAATAAGATTTGATATAAGATTTTAACAAAATAACAAGTTGATATCTATAACTATGTGGCTTATATCTCTTGCTTATTAAGCATAGACAAGAATTATAAAAATAAAAAATTATTATTAGTAAATGTCTATTAAAACTAAAAAAGGAGAAGAAGTTAAACTTCCAATTCTACGTCTCCATTACCATTCTTTCTCAAGTTGTATTAATTAAATATTTAAAATTAATAAAACATATTGTATTTCGAATAAATAAGCCACGCTACACCAATTAGACGCGTCTTGTTGTTCTATTTTAGCTAGAATACTATTAACTAGCATTAAGATTTTAAACTGATTTTATCAGTAAAAATTTATCAGACTTTTCTTTCGGTTTACCTCGGCATCCTTCACCATAGTGGTCACCTTCCCAACGACCAACCAATGCTGATCCAATGGCATTACTCATGACATTAGTTGCTGAACGTCCCATATCTAAGAAAGGATCAATACCCATTAATAAAATTAAGCCAGCTTCTGGAATATTAAATTGGCTTAGTGTTGCTGCAATAACGACCAACGATGCTCGTGGTATTCCAGCCATACCCTTAGATGTCAACATTAAAATCAACACCATAGTAATTTGTTCATCCATGCTTAAGTGGATATTACATGCTTGAGCAATAAAGATAACTGCAAATGAGCAATAAGCCATTGAACCAACAAGGTTGAATGAATAACCCATTGGCAAAACAAAACTAGCTATCTTATTAGAGATACCAAACTTTTCCAATTTTTCTAAAGTAGCAGGGAAAGCGGCTTCAGAGCTTGAGGTGGTAAAAGCAAGTAAGGCCGGCTCCATAATGTTTTTAATTAAGCGTAAAATGCATAGGCCAACGATTAAGACGGACACCACAATTAATATCACCCAGAGCAACGCCAAAGTAAAGTAAAATTCTCCCATAAAAATGCTAGTAGTGATCAATATACTTAATCCGCGTTCAGCAATCATAGCTGAGATAGCAGCAAAAACCGTAATAGGAGCAAAAAGCATAACGTAGTTTGTCAACTTTAACATTACGTAAACAAGTGAATCTAGAATTTTAATAATTGGTTCACCTTTTTTACCTATAGCAGATAAGCTGCATCCCATAAAAATTGAGAAAATTACAATCTGTAAAATTTCATTACGAGACATCGCATCAATAATGCTAGTGGGTATAGCATGAGTAATAAAATTGTGAAAAGAAAAGGGTGTTGGTTCAATATTTAGCACTGTTGAATTGGTATTTATCGCAAAATTAATACCTACTCCTGGTGTAAAAATATTAACAATAACCAGACCAACAACAATTGAAATAAAAGATGCAACCATGAACAATAACAGAGTTTTTAAGAAAACACGCCCAAACGTTCTTTCGTCACCCATTTTGATGATCCCAACGCTCAAGGTTGAAATAATTAATGGAGCAATAATCATTTTAATTAAACGCAAAAAAATATCCGTAATAATTGAAATATTTTTGGCGTAGCTAGTTGTTACTTCTATATTGGTTAGTGAATTTAATGCAAATCCAACCATTATCCCTGTGATAAGACCTATAATAATCCAAGTAGTTAAACTTTTTAATTTCATAATGATTCCGTTTTTATGAGGCTGGGCGCCTACAGTATTAGATCTAATATTATTTAATAAGCCATGAATTAATATTTCAGTGTTATTATTTCTTTTATCCAGGATAGAAGTATGGTTTTTGAATGATTTAGATTTAATCTCTTAACCAATCTTTCATGGACTGAAATGAAGTTTTAGCATGTGCGCCAATTAAATAGTTTAACCCAGATACCATTCGTTTTAGAAGACATCAGCGAGCTAAAGCCAGGCTTTCTATACCAATCTCTGTACACAAACGTGCGAATTCATATTTTCAAGTAACTAAACGTTTTCCAAGACAAAAAAATAGACAGGCTCTAAGTTTTTGCCATTGTCTGTAAGTACCACGATGAATAGCTATTGTAGCTAATTGATTAAAATCATATAGGAAGCGTAGAACATTGATCGCGGTCTTGATCTTCCTCTTATAAAAGACGAATAAAAAAAACTTAGCGAGGCCGCGCGATCTATATGCCTAAAAAATCTAACGCATGAAGTTTCGTTTAGCATTTTAGGAAAAAATTTCATATCTATCTCAAATAACAAAGCTCATAGCTTTTAAACACTTTATGGTATCACATTAGTGATTTTCACACTGCCTCATATTTCATATAAATTCCTTAGCATCTCTTCCTTAAAACCAGATCAATATACAACTAGTCTTCATGAATTCGTGTATATCTGCAAGCAGATCGTCTAGAAATAAAAATTATGTTCGCAGGAACAAAGATTACTGCTTACTGAGCTGGCGACAGCATCGTCAGAAAACGATGGGAAATATGGTTGATAATCCATCAACATCATTTCGTTTTTACCATTAAGCAAAATGGTAAGTTTGAATATACCATAACGCTTACTAAAATAGTAGAAAGATCTTTGCTAGCCTAAAAAGCAGCTCTAATTTTATGTATTCTAGTTGCATGACAGATAGAAAGTCTTACCATTATGAGATTTTATCCAAACTACTATCCATCGCAATGAGCTATATTGCCATGAATATGGCTGTGATATGAATGGATATATATAATAATCCTGTAGCAAAAATTATCTAAGTCACACACCACATTTTTAATTAGAATTAAAATTCTATGTATTTAAAATAAGAAATAATATCGATTTATTTTTATCGAAATTGATAATTTACTAAGTAGAGATACTTTATTAATATTAAGTTAAGTAAATATTCACTTATATTATTTATTTTTAATTAAATATTAAATTTCATATCAAAAATAATTTATATTATTAATGTGTTAAGTGTTAAGCATGTTAGCATTTTATGCTATAAAACATTTTACTGCATAAATGATACATATAAACAGCTTTATAGTAATAAAGCTGTTTAATTATAAAAAATAATTTTATATTTGTAACTTAACACATTTATATTATCAATTTAATTAATTAATAAAATATTTTAGTAATACAGGCTATTTAACTATTTTTGTCATTATTGACTAATAACTTAGATTTTTATCTATTAATTAATTGATACTTGAAATAAAACTAAACCACTTTCAGTGTTATCTGAAATTAACCAATCTTAAACTAGTTGTAATGTATGATTTATCTCTTTAAATCTTATGATTAGTAATCTTGATCCATCTTAAAAATTAACCAATTGACTTGGAATAAATTAAAGAACTGTTTTGGTTTATCATAGATTTTACTTCTTCTTATTTGTTATAAAGATCACTAATGGTAATGAGTGGAAGAAGACTAAAAAACTTTGTTAATAACGCTTTTAGCCATATCCACAACCAATCATAATTTATCTCAGTTAAATCCAACCAAGCATAAATCAAATTCATAATACTGTTGGGCTATTTAGCATGCTATTCAACTAGCGTTGGTGAGTATTAATCTATTGAGGTGATTACCAGATAACAAAAGGGATTTCATAGAGTAAGTCGAGTTGGTACGGCTTCATTACTACATAAAATATTGGATTGCGGTGCTACGTCAAAAACTTCTTAGCCATGATCATAGAAATAGAGTAAGAAATCTTTTTCTTAGATACTGAAAAATCTTTAATTAATGCTACCAATACCTTATTATTGAAGTGGTGTACACGATTACAATCGTTATAATCAGCTTGATCATTTTTACTCAGATTATTTGGCATAGTGTCCTATTTTATTATCAAACAATATCTTCATCGTTAGATGAGTAACTCTAGGCATATTTCATATAGGCCCCAAGCAGATTGACAACAATGAATTTCTTTTTTGCTGTGTCTTTTAATACATTACTGAATCCCAGTAATACTACTATATTATATTGGTGTGCAACTTTAAGCCATATTGTTATTGATATAATATTGTTTATCTATAGAGCGCGATAATACGGTTAACAGTGTATTATCCAGAGTTGTTGTCTATTGATTGGCGATCTAAAATATTTTATAACCTTGTTGCTTAATTTTCCTCATTCTAAAAAAAGAGCAGTTGTTTTATATAAAGTTAAGGATGTAATTGATCAGGAAAAGTTAATGCTTGTTGTAATACTTCGATAGTATACTAGGATAAGTAACTACATCAGTGAATAGATTGAAATTATTTGAGTATTGTGCTTTTAATTAGCTTAATTCTATGGTGTTGTTTCGTGGCTATATCAGCGAATATAAAACTCATGCAGTTTTAAGTTATCGACTCGCCAATGTCCAACGCTAACGTTCTTTGAATAATCTTATTGTTGTCAATTAAATTTTTTAACAAGAAAATTTTAACATTGTTGGTTAAAGCAACTTACTCTATTAGTAGAATAAGCATATGATTTTAATAAAGAAAATAACTATTAATAATTTACTAGACAGAGAGCAATAACAGACATCATCACATTTAAATATAGCACATTAAATCATAAAAATCAGCATTTGATTTGATCTTTTTTATAAAAATAGGCACAAAAAATACAAATAATAATTGTTGTCAATATAATTTGCCAGAAACGGATGGCATGAAAAGATTTTATGCATCTCCATAAAAATAGCGATAAATATATAACTAAATATGGTTATACTTAGGATAAGTTTAATACTTAAGTATTATATTAATAATATATTTGCTTCATGTTTGTTTACTTCAATCATCATAAGATGACACTTTATAAAAAATTATTGGCCATAAACAATATAATATGCTATAAGATGATTGTAGAAAAAAGATACCAATAGAATAATTTATATTATTACAAGTAAACAATTTAATCAAAAAAACATTGCTGGAATTAGTTAAAGAGTAGTCTGATGTCTAAGATGGAATCTATTAGACCAATGGTCTTACATTAATTATTTGTTACAAAAAGCATCTGAATAACTATAAAAGTGTATGGAAAACAAGTAATTAGATAAAGAGTGCTAAATTATTCTTTGCTTGCTAAAAAGTTAGCCATGTAATTTATACTCATTAATTTTTGTTTTTTAACCATAAGATGTTGTATACAATTTTCATTATCAGTTTTTTAGCAAAAAAAATTTAAATACACAACAAATAATTCAAGAAAAATATTGTTAACTTTAAGTTGTTGTTAGAATTATGTTACTAATTTTGCAGTTATGAATATTTTTATTAAAAAATTAATTTTTACTAAAAAATACTTAATTTCTTATAAAAAACAAAAAGAATATCTAATAACAGGACAAAATGGAGAAAAGGGAGATCATAGCAAATAGGAAGATAAGAGCATATAATGTTTTTATAAAAATTTAATAAATCTAAGCTTTTTTACATTATTTATATTCCTTGATATAAGGAATCATTACACAATTTATTTTAAATTTCTAATAAAAGAAAATATATTACTAACTTGAAATTTAAGATTTAAAATTATTTTTAGAAAAAAATTTCTTTAAAAATTATAGATTTTGTAAAAATTACATCGCCAGAATAGAATATTCTAACTAATAAATATTTTTATAAGTTAACAGCTCTTGCGAGCATAACAGATTAATTTTTTCTTAAAGAAATTTTCGATCATCAAAATACAGCTGGCTAAAAACTAAATAAAGGAAACTAAAGCACCAAACATTATTAGCAAGAAAACAAATGTTATCTACATTCTTTTAGTTAACTCCAGATAACCAATGATATCTAAAGCAATATATACTATAAAAACTTTTGCCAGAAAAGAAATTAAAAAAATGAATGGCCTCTATGTTTGCAAATAGGTTGTTCGTTTTCTAGTAATGCAATTTATAGCCACATCTGTATTTAAATTATTGTTATTTTAAAAAATCGCTTTTAGTCTAGATAAGGCTGTAAATAAAACAATCCTATACACCATGAAATCTATTTCATCATCATTTTTAATTGTCTGATATAATCTCTATTCTTATTTTGAATATTAAATTTCTTACCAATAACTCTCTAATTAATTACCCAACTTTATTAGGTGATTTTAATTTAATTTCATGCTAGCTAGCAAAGATTTCCTGCAATTTACACACCATCTATCCTATACGAATATAGGATAGACTCTTTATCAATAATCAAATCAAGAAAAAAGCTAACACATTCTGTATTAAACTTTTTAATAATCTTATCATCACTAACATAATACCTCACAATCTTAGTGGATTAAAAACTACAATTCACCACTTCCTTTTATATACCTCCTCTCCAGAATTTTCTAGCTTTTCTATGTAGAATAGAACACTCCAATTTAAATGATTTATGGAAAAATATTTACTCTATTTCAACAATACCACATAGTACATTTATATTTACTATCGTCACCGCTGAAGAAAGGAAGCAGTGAAGGCATATCTAATCGCTGTTTTCAAATTAATCTCTGTTTGTTTCCATCAGTCCCAATAAAGTTAAGAGCTATTCAAGATACATCACATATAATTAAACTATTTATTTTTTTATTTAATTTCATTAAATGACTAGTCTTTTTCAGTAAAATTCTTAAATCTTTTTCTGTAATATAAAATTTTACAACTATATCTATGTAACACCTAGTGAATAATACAGAGCGGATAACATATTCACTCTGATAATATTGGCAAGATAAAATAAGTTGCTTCAATGCATGAATCGAGATCATCTAATAGATTGCTGCCGAACCAACTAATAATATACAGCTTTATATTAGCAGGATGTGAGTAAAGAGTCTCTTTCATCTATATGACTGTATCCTCTTTCATGACAAAAACCATGCCTATGTAGCTAAAAATTTCTTCCTTATAGGATAATAAATTTCAACCAACAACAACCTTTGCTAACATAACATGATGATCACAACCATATCATCCATATCCTTTATGCCGATAACACAACTGCCACACAGTAAAGAGTAATCGTGTTTTCATCCGAAAAATATTTTATCACTCTTGACAATATGCTGACAGCTACACACGTACCACGCACGCGAATTTCTGAACAAAACAGCAATTCTATCTTGATTTAGCCTAGATCGGTGTTTACGAAGAATCCAATGAGGAAGATTTTGCTTGCGATAATGAAAGAAGTCTAGACGCTGAAATCACAAAGCGTTAAAAGCTATGAGCTTAGTTATTTGCAGGCAGATATAAAATTGCAGGTAGACATGAAATATCCTTTCACAAATGTCAAATAAAATTTGATGACATTATCTTTTCGTAAATACAGATCGCCACACTTAATAAGTTTTTATTTATCTTTACAATGTTAAGATCGAGATCAAGGCTCAACACTTATTACATGATTTTAACTGAGAATATCCAATAGCTATCAATATAGCACTTATAATAGTAAAGAATTTAGAAACCATGTTTTTGATCTGTAAAAATATTAAGCCACCAGAGAAACATGAATTCTACATTTGTCTACCGAGTTTAATATAGAAAACGAACTTAGTCCAGCACTGGATACATCAAATAAATGTATGGTCAAGATATTTAATGAGCGAACAGAATATTAATCTGCAAAGAGAACATTTTAATTCTTGTCAAGTCCTTAAGATCACTATATATTAATATGGCGGGTATACAATCAGGAATTACCACCAAATCAGTATTTGCTAGTAATCTTACTTTGCAGTCTATGAAAAATTGATTAAAATTAAACCTGAATTATTTAAAAAACCTTAACATCCTCCAAGACGTAAGAAAGTTAATGTGTAACCCCATTAATATCTAGTGTAGTGACACAGATATAGCATCTGTCATTATACAACTATTAAGTAAAATAGTTATTTGTTTACAAGTATACTTTTATTTTCCATCGATGAGTATTAATGAAGCAGGAATAAGATTTCAACGCTTTAGTTAAAGATTGTACTTTCAATCATTAGATTTTATCTCTAAACGCTAACTTAGCACTGTTATCAAATGAGAACAGAAAATTATTATAGAAAATAAAATATTATAACAGTATTAAAGTATACGATTTAAATTACTTTAACTTGGCACGATTAATATAAGAAAAGACGTAATTTTGGTGGCATGAGATAGAGATATTAGCCATAATTTTTATCTACTAAAGATGATATCAAATCATTATTATGTTAGTTATTTCAACTATTTGTTATATCAATGCAATTGCTGTTATTGCACAAAATATTAATAATGATCTATGTGTTTTTTTGGATAAAAATAATTTAATATAGCAATATTTTATTGATCTCAACAAACTCTACGCTTGTCAATATTTCATATTGACTTTTGTCAAAAAAAATTCAATCCATTAATTAGTTCTTTTAGAACTAAGGACTTTTTATTATTTTGCTATCGTTATATGCCATCATATGGATGATAATAAGCGGTTTTTATAGTCTATCAATTTTTTCTACCTTTTCATTAGAAATGATCATATCTTTTTAGCACTATAATAGTTAGTTACAATCATGAATTTTTAAAAATTTTAGTTCATGTTGGTTAATATACAACTACTCGTAACTTACCTTTGTACAGTGCTTTTACCAATTAATTCAGAATCGATGGTATTTGATGATTTTATTTAACATAAATTACTTAAAGGTACTTTTTTCTGCTAAATCTAATGAAAAATAGCTCAAAATTAAATTAGCACCAGCACGTGTTTAATAGCACCTAATCTTTCTAAATCAACATCGATTTTATTAATCACGCCTGCTTGAGCAGCAAATTTAATTTAAGCAAATTCACCACTAACCTGATAAGCCGCTACTGGGAGTCAGTTAGGTCACGAATATCACAAATAATATCGAGAGATAAGCACCAGCAGGTTTTATTATTAAAACATCAGCGCCTTCTTCCTCATATATCAATGATTCTTTAATTGCTTCATGACGATTTCCATTGGGTTAATTTGGTAACTTTTACGATTACCAATTAAGTAAGACCCTACAGCTTCACGAAAAGGACTATAAAGGTTAGATGCAAATTTGCTTGAATAGGACATAATGCAAGTTTTAATAAAACCCGCTTTATCTAGTGCCTTACGAATTGCGCTGACTTCCAGTCCATTGCAGGAGAAGGTGCGATAAAATCAGCACAAGCATTTGCCGCAGTTACTACTTGTCGGCCTAAATTGAGTAATGTTGCATCATTATCAACGCAATTGCTACTTAAAATACCACAGTGGTCGTGAGAGAAGTGTATTAACAAAAACAAGTATCTGAAATTAGTAGCATATCGTGTGCAGCACCTTTGCAAGCTTTTAACATACGAGCAACTAAGCAATGATCTTTCAATATATCGCTACCTATTTCGTCAAGATGATTTAAAATACCAAATAACATTACTGACTTCAGATCGACTTTAGTGATCCTTTCAATTTTATAAGGCAACCCATATTCCGGAATATGAAAAATCCCAGGCATAGTTGCATAAACTTATAATCTTTAATTCCTTCTTCAACAAAAATAGGTAATATAAGATCATTTAGCGTTAAAATTGCTTCTTTAAATAAAGCGCGAACTATTTCTGTTTGATGTAATCGCTTTAAACTACGAATAGTTTGTTGATCTTGCACACCTTCTCCTTGCCTATTGCTACATAAATTATAATTAATCGTAATTATTTTTCATAAAAATATGTTAAGCACATATAAAAACTATTATTAGTGTATCTTACATCTTTTATTGATAGTTCTGTTTTTTATGACTATTTGGCAAAGGTTGTTGCTTTTTTTAATATCAATTTATAACTACGTCTATATTTAAATTATTGTCGTTTTAAACACTCTTCTGGAGACCAGATAATTAGGTAAATAAAACGATCATATACCATGAGAATTACTCAGAGTAATCATTTTAATCAACTAATATAACTATTCATTGTTTAAATGTTGAATTCCTTACCAATAACTCTCTAATTATCTAACCTTATTTAGGCGATGCTGACTAATTTCATGCTCGTTAGCAACTATTTCATACCATTTAGTACATCTGATCAAAGGATGGATTCTTTATCAATAATTGGATTAAAAAACCAGTTAATATACTGTGCATAAAATCTTAAAAATCTCATCGCTCACATAATACCTTATCGATCTTAGCCAATTAAGACAGCGATTTGTTCATAGTTAAGAAATTAACTCACTCTTTAAGTTAAGAACCAAAAGCTATCCATTCTTTGTTGTTTAAAAAGTATATAAAATTGGTTTATGTGTTAGTCTATTGTGAATGAAAATTTCATCTGAGTGTATATTCTTTGACATAATGTATTAATTTTAGAGATATTAACCAATAAAGTTTTGCTTAATAAGCCATCATTTTTCTACTTTATGCATTCTTTCTGACAACAATTCCATTACTTATTTTCCAAGATTAGTGTCAATAAAAAGTAGCCTCTTGCCAAACAGAATGCATTTATACGGAATCTATGCGCAAGAATGGTTCTATAAGAACCGCGAATCATTGTTTTCCGGTTTTTTGTGATACGTAATCTCCAGCGAGATATACACATTCTCTAATAGCGTACCTCGCTTACAATTTGAGAAGAAAGCATAATAATATATACCATCTTAAAATACATTATAGGAATATGGAGGATAATATAGATATAGTGCTCGATCATCTCTTCTTTGGTGCAAGGATATAACTACCCGCTATACATACTACTTATAGCCCCTTGTGCTCATTTGTAATGATGTGCAATCTACTGCATATTAGTAATTCTGGAGTTTTAAACTGTGTATCATAACAGATATTTTACGGTATTTACACAGCTCCATTTTCATTTTTTTACCGAAGTGCACTTTTCAGAAAAGTCCGTACTATGCCTTTAGTTAACGCTGCTAGTGTTTTTACCTGAAATATGCCAAAAGAGCAGAACAGGAAAAGATACTTGGATTTTATTATGTTATAGGTTTTAGGCAACGCAACACTTGGATGACATCGCATCGCCAAATTTCTTCGACTGTTTTTCTGAAGAACAACTTACAACATACACTATGTTAGTATTCCACAAAAACCCCATACACATACGGATCTTGATTGAATTATTAATAATAAATGTGCAAAAACATACAAAGATAGCAATTTCAATACTCTGTTTGTATATCAGTATAGCAAAGCTATGGAGTGTTGGATTTTGTGTGGTTTTAGCACCAGCCACGAAACAGAGCGTTGAATCACACAGCCAGTTATTGCTAAAAAAAAACCAAAGAAGTTGTGGTATAGTAAAAGTAATATGTTGCTAGTCAGATAAAGTTGAGTAAGATATGAATCTGCTATGTTAATTAATTATTGATCGACGGCTTTTTTATGGCGCATGAACTACGAAATTTTAACTTACATCTTTGATAGAAAAAACTGTGGTTATTCTAATATTTATGATAGGCACACCAGTACGGCAGAAAGGATAGATTAACCATCATGCCAGAAATCTAGCAGGCAAGTATTAGCTATACAGAAAAACATGTCCACTAGTTGATACTTTTCCATATTTTTCAAAAAATTCATTCCAACTGTTATAATGCTGAAAAAATAGTTTAATTATACTGATAATAAAATATATCTTGGCAAATTACTCTATAATTGGTGCATATCTGCTAAGGAAATAGAAATCGTCCTCCTGTTCACATTTATCAGGTCTATCGGCTAAGTTATCTTTATGTTTCTCCCAACTAACGAAGAAGACTTTGGATTATACCTTATCCCATATAGAATAATGAATTTATCGACAAGCATAATTTTAATCATTGTCTCCCACATTTAATGCAGTTGTATTCAGCGTAATGAGCTTGCTCTGTTAAATTTTTCTCAAGACATTGAATAATTATGACTAATTACTGGGATAATACTTGCTATTAAAAAAATTATAGACATAGCCTTGGGCATACATTGCTGTATGCTCTATTTTTAATGTCAAAAAAAAATTTAATCTTGTATGTTATCATTAATTTTAAGAGTGATAATTGAGATCATAAAGGGATTAAAATAAACAGTTGGCATGTAATACGTGAAGTGCGTGTTATCTTCCTAATTTTACACAATCCATGCTTTCTAGAAGATTATTCCGATCTATCTGAATGAATTCATGAAAATTAACATATCTAAAAGTATATAAAACAATATTTAGATCATGAGATCATCGAAACACAGCGTAGCTACGCTACTATCATACTATACTATAGTGTGCTACGTTCTTTTATTTCTATATCTCCTTCATCTATCAAAATTTTTAGCTTTTTTATCTAGAATAGAACTCTTTCCTTTAAAAGATTCAGCAAAAGATGTTTCGTTAATTTAACAATACTACTTAATTCATTTATGTTAGCTGTTGCCGCTAAATGAAGGAAGCAGTTAGATCACCCTAATATCTAAACGCCGTTTTTAAATCAATACATATTTGTTTTGCTAATTCTCATAAAGTTAAGCTATTTAACATATGTTGCAGATAACTAAACCATTTATCATTAGTGATATAGTTTCGTCAGGGACGACTTCCAATAATATTATTAAACGTTTCCCTTGAATCATGAATTTTGCAACGATATAGCTGTAACAATAACCTATAATGCCCGAAGCAAATAACATTTTGCTATAAAAATATAGGTAGGATAAAGTAAAATAAGTTAGTTTAATATATGAATTGTTCTCATCTGAGAGATTATTGCAGAGCTAAATAATAAAACGAAGCTTTATGTTGGCAGAAAGCGAGTAAAGAGTCTTTTTGATCTATATAACTAATTTCTTTTTCATAACAATCTCTGTAGTAAAAATCCTTAATACAATATAAGGAATTTCTATAAAAAAATCTTTCCTAACATGGTCTTTTCTATAGATCCCATTTTATTTTATTGGTTGAATCCTAAATAAAGATAAACAATTAATACGATTATTGCAGTAAAAATAGCATAAGGCATTTGTGTTCTGATATGTTCAATATGATCACAATCAGTAGCCATTGAAGCAACTATGGCGTCACTAGAAATTGGGGAGGTCATATCACCAAAAATTGAACCGGTAATTGCTGCTCCAATCATTAACTCAATAGGCATATTAACTGATAGCCCTAATTGCACACCAATAGGGATCATGATAGAAAAAGTTCCCCAAGAAGTTCCAGTTGCTAATGACATGATACTACTGATTAAGAAAACAAAGGCGACAGAAAATTCTGCTGGTAATGTACTAGAAGAAATTTGTGCAATATATGCACCAGTGTTAAGTTCAGCAGAAACATTGCCCATTAAAAAACCTAAAATCATAACTGAACTAATTTTGATCATGCTGGCATAACCGATATAAATTTCCTTAAAGAAGCTTTCAATCGTCAAAATGCGGCGAGCTAAAAACCAGATAAAAGAAACTAAAGTACCAAACATTACTGCCCAGTAAACAGAAGTTGACCCACTGCCTTTAGTGAACTCGCCATGACCTGTGATAGATAGAGCGACAGGAACCATTAAAACTGTTGCAAGAATAGGAATAAAGAAGTTTAATAGAGAATGCGTTCCTGCATGATCAATAACTTCTTCATCAGAAATGGAAGATGACTGATGAGATCCATGCTGATTTAGAATAGTTTTTTGTTCAGCTATATTCATTGGGCCCCATGAATAATCTGTAAGTATATAAAATAGTACTGAGGCTAATGATAACCAAGCCATAATATTATACTGCATAGCAGTAGCTAGGATTTTAAAAGGTTCACCTGAAATAAAACCATTAGATATTTGTACACCAATAACACCCATCATTGCCGCTCCCCAACCATTGATCATGACAGAAGAACATACAGAGACACCAGAGGTTTGAATAATATAGGCCATTTTCTCTGCGGAAACACCGTAATAGCGAGCAATATTTTTAGTGGAAGCGCCAGCGACTAATTGATTAATAGAACTCTCAATAAAAATAATTGTTGAAATAAACATTGCTAGCAGTTGAATTGCTTTTTTGTTTTTTATAAAACGTGTTTTACTTGTGAGAAAATAGACTAAACTTCTAACACCGCCAGTAACGCTAATTAACCGCATAATTCCACCAATTAATAAAATAAAAATAATGGTTTGTGTATTGCCTGGAGAAGCAAAAGTATCAATAATTCCTGTAACTGTTTCTTGAATGCCTAACAAAATATTATTACCGTTAATAACGGTATAACCAACTAAAATACCAATCAATAAAGATAAGATCACCTGGTGTGTGGTTATAGCAAGTATTATAGTGATAAGTGGTGTAAGTACTGTCCAAATTCCATAATCATTCATTGCTGGATATCCCTTCTATAGATGAGTATTAAAAATTAACTGCTTGATCTAAATCATTAAGTTGTTCGTCAATACCCTCTATCGATAACATGTTATATCCAGGAAGAAGTATTTGTTTTGAATAATTTAGATTTAACTTTGAACCAATCTTTTATAGACTGTAATGGAGTTTTACTACCAAATACTTATTTGGATAAATCCTGATTGTAGATCTAAACATATCAATGTTAAGTAATTTCAAACTCTTGGATAGAATTGATATGGAAATTTTCCATACATAGTTTGGCATGAAAAAGAAAATAACCATAAAAATCAAAGAGATTCTTTCATGGGTCACTATCAACATAACGCTGTATCTTATTAATTTTTTCTGCTCAGAAATAACCTATCTGATGATTTCGATTTATGCATTTAAGCAATTTATTCTAATTTATCCTATGAATATCATCACAGTGAAGATATTTCCCACTTTGAATATTCATTATGGTTACATGGATATCATTGCAAAATTTGCAATTGCATGCAAAGCTTTAACAAAGCTTACTGGAAGTCCTCTGATAAAACTATATCACAAGGATAAATGATTTAATTATCTGCAATGTATGGTGGTAAAATAGCTTGACTTTATGAAAATCAGCAAAACAAACAATTATTGATTTGAAAACAGTGTTTAAATTGTGTCACGCTGCTATCTTTACTTCAGCTAAAGATAGCTAACATAAATGTATTAACTGACTTGTATTCTTGAAGTCGATGAAATATTTTCTAATCCTTAAAAAGGAAACATTACTTTCCAACATAGGAAAGCTAGAAAACGCAGGAAAGCAGGAGAAAACCGAATCGCTCTCTTAAATAATCAGAGATTGACAGTCTCATGTTGGCAATGAGACTGTTGAAGAGTTTAATACAGAATATAAGTGTCTATTACAAGTTTTATTCAACCATTCATCTATAAAGACTCCATCATGATCAATGTTATTAGTATATCTTGGTATATGATGTTTAGGTTGCTACGCTCCAATATAGATAATTCATGAATCTGTTTCCCATTTTTAAATTGCATGGTGGTTATCATCAGGGTCAGCAGCTCAAATTTTTTATAGCTGGTTCATGTTACAGATTTTCTGAAAAGACTGAAAAGTAATCAGATTAAATAGCATTGAAATGGTTGTTTTTTAATTATAATTCTTCTGGCATCGTTGACTTCGCAGTCAAACTTCCAAAAAGGCAATTCAAAATAGGTTTCGTTGTTCTTATTATTAACCACAAGAATTCTAACTAGAATGTCATAGAATGCTAAGTAGTTCTTATTAATCTCTCTCCATCTATTCATCTATGTATGATACATTGCTGAAAATCTTACCAACAAAACATCAAGGATTTTATTAGTGATATGATTCCTATCTGCTAGCTAGACCTCACCTATGTTACATTAACTTTCAGTTGCATGTTAAGTTAGCACATTAGCCGTTTTGTGTATTCACACATAGTTCGTTTGTGCTGAGGTATCTAGAAATATCTTTACCATTTCTATGCTAAAAGGCATAGGAGATATCCTCTTTCCAATAGCAAAGCTTAGAAGATATACGACGATTAAAAGCCACTCTCGCTTCTGCAGGCGAGTAGTTAAGCTAAGTTAGCTTTTGATTTTCAATAAAAATCTTCAATGGCAACTAACTCATTAGATCTCATCCTAAGTGACCACAATAATTACCAAGCAAGCAAAGCCAATTATCTTTCATGATAGGAATAGATATATCCTAAGGTAAAAACAAACGGAGCAGGTATCCTTTAAATAAAGCATTGTACCATTGCTTGTGATCTTCAAGCCATTGCTATGTATAAAAAGGCTATAGAAACAAGCTATTAAAGCTTATTCCGTTGTTGCCGCGATCCAGTCATAACCTTAGGTTGTTTAATTTCAACATCACCACAATAGCACTTTGTATTGTTTGCTGTAAAAATAAGCGTTATGTACGACAAGGATGCTTGCCTATCGAGGAAGCAGAGTTCAGAATGTTGTTGTTTACAGCATGACTTCGAGTTCAGCCTTCAACAGCGTGGCTTTATAAGCTACATTTTGCCATTACGGATGAGTTCATATAATGTAGCCACATATAATATCTAATTTTCCGAATAGTTATAGGCTTAACTTTTTCATGGCATATCAGCTTTCTTTTGTCAAAATCATTTATAAAATTAATAAGCATGAGCTAGCAAGCCCCATTTCTAAAATCTAATACACAAGAAATGAAGATACTCTTTATTTGCTAGTATAACCTTATCTAAAACATGCAAAAACAGTTGAAATGTTGGTAGTATGGCTGTACCCATGCTATGTATTTCTAGTTGTGATTTTGCGAATCCTCTTTATAGGTAGTTTCTCTGTTAGAAACTACATCGTCTTTCTAGAGAAAGACCTCAGGAGACTGAAATAACAATGGTTTGAAGATCACAAGCAATGGGGCAATGCATGATTTAAAGGATACCTGCTCAGTTTATTTTTTAACTGATGGTTATACCTATCCCTATCAGAAAAGATAATTAGCTTTGCTTTCTGTGTAATTATATGGGTTACTGAAGATTGTACCTAAAGGAGTTAGTTACAATCAAAGATGCTTATTGAGAATAAAAATGGAACTTAGCTGACTTATCAATGGCCTGCACAAGCGCCTGTAGCTCTTAACCACACCTGTATCTTACAAGGTTTGCTATTTGACAGGATGATTTCTATGCTTTTTACCATAGAAATGGTAAAGATATTCCTAGATAAGCAGCATCAAAAAACAATGTTAAATACACAAAACGGTTAATGTTGGGCTAACTTAACATGTAATCGAAAGTTAAGGTAACATAGGTAATGTCTATCTAGCAGAGAGGAGTCATGTCACTAATAAAGTCCTTGATGTTTTGTTGGCAAAATTTTCAGTAAAGTACTCTACATGGATGAATAGCTGGAGAGAGATTAAGAAGAACTACTAGCATTCTCTGACATTCCAGTTAGAATTCTTGTTGTTAATTAAGAACAACAAAACCTATTGAATCTGCTTTTTCGACAATACTAAGGCTAGGAAGTTATTATATTAGAATAAGTATGCTTCGATAAAAAGAATCCTACTTTCAATTATATTTATAAGCTTGTTCTATTTTTCTTAAAAAATATAAAACGAGCTAATGTGCTACTACACCTACTAACTTATAGGTATACCTATACTTACTTATAGGTAATGACCAATGTATAACTTAAGGAAAGGTAAGCAGCTTGATAATCCAGCTATAATATCTAATAGCTTTAGATGCATAACTTGAATATTATACACTAGATTTGCTGATAAGTCTGTTATCATTAATGAAATTTTTTCAGATATGATTGCATATC
Source organism: Arsenophonus sp. (assembly GCA_046530935.1). GTDB lineage: Bacteria > Pseudomonadota > Gammaproteobacteria > Enterobacterales > Enterobacteriaceae > Arsenophonus. The sequence goes on along the minus strand of JBHEQW010000072.1, from coordinate 2,009 downwards.
AGATAATAATTATTATGAACCTAAAATTTAGGAAGGATCAAAGATCCTTTTCTTTGCTTCTAATCTAGTCAAGTGATTTTTATCTTATTTTATAAGAATAATTTTTTGAGATGAGTTTACTTTAAGTTATAAAAATCAATCGTTAAAACTTAATTTTGCATGACAAAAAAAGAACTATATTATACTGTTCAAAACAATAACATCTTTTTTTCAATCCAGTTTTAATATTCCTTAGTGTTCGTAGAGTACTAAAAGTACTGGCATAATGTATTAAATCAGCTACTTACTTCAAGTGCAATGAAGCAGTTGTTTACCAGAACCCATTAATTAAAAATAATTCAGCTAATATTGATATCAATCATGATATTATAATGTTAGTTTACTGTATGCTTAATCATGTCGAGGAAATTTATCTGAAAGATTTAGATAGTCATGGCGGCTATACAGCAAATAAACTGTCATGGTTATAAAAATAATTATCTTAAAAGGCTTTTTGTTGGTGAATGGTTATATATTCTAAGCCAGATAATTAAACTAAACTGGCTACAATTAGAGGCAAAAAACATTATTTAGTATTAAAGTTTGTAATGATGTTGATAGTCCTAGGTGGTATAGTTTTTGTAATTTAAAAAAATTCACGATTGATTGTTAATCATCTCATAAAAAATAATTTTATTAGTATAATAAATTTGCCAACTTTATTTAAGTAGCAAAAACGATAAATTTCATATGATAGATATTTTTAATACGTTTGATTGGATCTAAAATATTTCAAAAATTAACAATTTAAAAACTGCTTTCTGGTTTATTTTATAGCTATACTAATATAATGAATATGATTCAGAGTATTAGTATGCCTATCAGAAAACTTCTACGGCAGATGCATACATGTAAGAAGCCATAAACTGGGATTAGACCCAAGTTATAATACATACTTTTAGCTACAACTGATCCATGAAGTGTTTCATATAATTAGAAATATTCCTTATAAAAAGATATTCAACAAACAAAATTGGATGTATAGAATGCACTATTTACATTGAGAAGATAGCCACTAATATTATACATTCCTGGAATGATGCAAAGTTAACATATAATTACACTTTAAGTTACACTGATAGAGCAGGTTTTAGTTGTTTGTAGTACATGCTATGAATATCAAGCCTTTAATTCAATGATACAAATCATCTTAAAACGAAACTACGAATGAATCTTTCAGTCTGATGAAGTATGGTCTTATTTAGATAGTAAATATTTGATTAAAAATTAACAGTGGTGGTTAACAGATAAAAATTTACAGCTAAAAGAAAATTATAGATCTTGTGGCAGGTTTCTTCACCTTACTACTGAATCATAATTCAGAATTTTTATTTAAACTTAAAATAAGCATCAAATAACCCTAAAAGAACAATTGGAATTATATAAAGTTATTGAAATAATATTTAAATTTACTTTGTGTTAAATACTATGTATTTTAAAATTAATAAAAAAGCATGTCATTATCTTTTAACTAATTTCTTTTTTAAATTAACTTAGATATAAGTCATATTATATTTTTTAGTCATTATCTTAACTATCAAAATTTTGATTTAAATGTATTAACCTTAAAATGTTTATAATCACAATTGTCGTTCAATAACTATATTGTTGTTTATAACATATTTAACAAGTTTTTTGTCTGTCACGTAGATGTTTATAAACATTTACTAATAATATTTTATTTTTTATAAAAATTTATTTTAAAAGTTATATTAATAAATAGACTATACTCCTTATATATTAAAATGATAACAAAATTCTTATATATTAAAATGATAACAAAATTGCCTTCATGATTTTATCTTAAATAATTAAGTAATAAACTAATAAATGTTGTTTAATGTCTTATTTCTTATATAAGAAGTTTTCTTTTTTATAATTTTATTATATAGGAGATTTTCTATATAAAATAAAAATAAAAAGGCATTGCCATATCAAAATTAGTTTTTTTATAATTCTCTTATTAAAGG
>JBHEQW010000071.1:0-27447 GCA_046530935.1 Arsenophonus sp. | reverse complement strand
ATTTAAATAAATATCAATAGTCCAGCAATTAAGAGACATGTAAATTAATAGTCAATCTAGTTCATTACAAATAAGTAAACTAAGATTTTTATTTAGATTTTTTGCTTCCTTAATGACGCATTTCTTTTAGATCAACAAATAAAGGACGATAAATTTTAACCAGATCACCATCAGATGGTGATATCAAGTAATTTACTTAGTCGACTATAAATCCAGACTTTATTTTTACTATAGTTATACTAATTTCTAGTATTTGGTTTCCTAGATAGTGGCATATCCACAGATCTTCTGATTGATTTCGTGTATGAGTTCAATAACAGATAGATGTTATGCTATGAAAAAGTCTATATAACAAAGTATCAGCGAAACTAGAGATATTTCATATGAGTCCTTGCATGAACTCATCTGTAATGGTATTAGGCAGCTGATAATTCTCAGCCGTTAATGCGCTGAGCTATGAAGCCAGGCTGTAGCAACATACTGAATGCCACTTTTTTGACTGGCTAACCCAACAATGCGCCACGTTACGTCGTACGTAACTGTTATTGCCAGAGTGAAGTATACAGACTGATATTGTCGATGTTGAAATTAAGTGCCTAATGTACACCTATCCATATGTGGATATCGAAGCAGCAACATAATATGCTTCAAAAGCTCGTTGCTAGTGCTTTATCTGAAGCATGCAAAAAAATATTCTAAAAGTTTGCTCCCATGACTTATAACTGTGCGAAACGTATAAATATAAGTGATTTTTATGAAGCTCTGCTCTAGAGTTGTCGCTTCTCGCTGAAAAGCACATAAGTCTCTCTGCCAATAGGCCATCATGATATTGAAATAGAAATGGATTGCAAAGATCATAGGCAATCTGAGTGACCTGCATGATTTAAGCTATAGCGTTATGTTTATTTCTAAGTTTATGGCATAGACAGTTCATTTAAGATAAGATGATCGGCTTTACCTGCTGCTAATTATCGGCATCAGTTACCTATGCTCCTAAGGATCTAGTTGCGATCAAAAATTGTTATTTATAGTTAAAATCTAACTTGGTTGGCTCAAATTTCTCAATAGTCTGTAGAGCAATCACATAGTTTACTGTATCTCTCAGGCTTGCTATTGAGAGATAGGTGGTGCACCATTGGGTTTTGAAATGCATTGGCAAAGACATTCCCGGACACACAGCCTAAACACTGTTGAGTAACCAAAATAAGTAAGTATGCATACCTTCACTCCAAAAGGTATGCAACCTAAAGTTAATGTTAAGCTTCTTTAGGCGCTTTTACTAGGTAAAGAGCCTAAATGAGGCTAATAAACAACACTTTGATATTTTGTTAGCAAGTTTTTTCAGCGAAGTATCCTGCAGCAATTAAGATGCTTAATAAAGATCGAGAAGAACTGCTGATATTCTACTACTTCCAGTAACCGCACTGTGAATAAATAAAAACGACAAATCTGATTAAATTAGCTTTTGAAGCAATAAAGCTACGACTTAAACACAATAAGAACAGTGGTTAGAAAAAACAACACTACAACAACATTTAAGCTATTATAAAATCTGGTAAGAAAAGCTAGACTGGCCTTAAGTGGATTTAACATCCTATGATCCTGCTTGGTAAATAATCTCAAATTTAAGAATGAAGAACAAATTCACGAAGCATCAGAGCAGAGCCTGCACGTCATACAGCAGATTTTGCTAATAACTCTTAATCAACCTTCTTAATAGAAGGTTTTTATGATATTTTTTAGTAATTTTTTTCTGACCTAATCTTAACTTATAATGAATAATAAAAAATAGTTCATTAATTATTATATTATGCAATTAAATTATAGTTAACAACAAGTTCTTAAATTTGTTAACAACCCATGTTTAGAACTTGATTGGAACTTGGTAAACCACTGGTTTTTACAAATAAAATAGCCTACTTAATTCGTCATCATAGTTATTTACCTTATCAGGTGATATAGCTTATTTTTACCAATAAAACTACCAAGAGATGAAAGAACGTGGATGGAAAATGCTAAAAAACACAGAGTATTAATTGGTTCAATTTTTCATACCTTGTGATTAGAAATTATTAAACAGTAACACAGTAAATTAGCTAAAAATGCCAATTTTTCTTTGTTTGATGAACACGATAAAATGATTTTGCTAAAAGAGCAAACCTTTGATTTCTTAGCATAAGATAAATATTTTTTACACAACATTAGTTTTGACAATCTATAACTGAAAAAATGATTTATTAACTCTTGTTCTTTTGTTGATTTTATTGCATATAAAATCAACAAAAGAACAAGAGTTTGCTAAATATTATCAGAGCTATGGATTGCATTTATCGAGCTACAATGTGCTTAATTTTTATGATTCAACTACTAAACCAACTTTCATTCTATATTAGAATGAAGATGTACGTTCACGTTGGCAATAAAAAATCAGTTGTTTGTTAGTGTATGAATATCCAGATACAAATGCTAGCCAATATCAACTTCTTAAATTGTTACTGGTTAACCTTGGATAGTTTACAGTTGTTGGTAATAATAATTAATCCATTTATTCTTTGCGCGGAGCCATCTCAACAGCTAAATTTAGCTTTACTAAAAAACGATTTGATTTTTCTCAGCCGAATCTGATTAAATTGGAGTAAAATTATCAGCTCTTTTCATAAGTATATTTTAAAAGCTGCTAATATATTGGTTCCTAATAATAACAATCAACTTTTTGATAAAAAGTTGATTTTCTAAATTGGGTTATGGTAAACCACCAAAAGTCATAACAGCTAACAATGATACTCATATTATGATGACATCAGTATCTGATCATGCAAAATGCTTAGCAAACATTTTGTTAATAAAACAAAAGTATAAAGATTATGCTAATTTATACCGTGGTAACAACTAGTCAAGGCCATTTGAAAAATTATGATTAGATAGTTGTATTTCCACTTACAGTGTTTTCAGGTGGCACTTTATTTTTTCAAGTTCAGAAATTAAAGATATATTAGCTTATTTGCAGATATTCACTAATCCGGATAGACAATAGCGCATTCTACTTATTATTAATATATTAAAACGTAAAATTAGGCCGAAAATCATATAGAAATTGAGTGAATAGGCAATTTTATGCCAAAAAAGCTTGTTTAATTTTAGCTTTGATGTCGGCCTTGAACAAACATTAACTAGAGATAGTTTGAAGGCATTATAACAGTTTATCAATTGGTTAGCTAATATTGCCAAGCGTAGTGAACGCGACCCTCTGCTTTCAGTTAGAGATCCATTACATGACATTAATTATGAAAACTTGTTATATGAGACATTAAATAGTAGCAAAGCGCCTTAAATCCGCATGAAAATATTAATCAACTATTTAATTAGAATGGATGAAATGGTTAATTGCAATTATATCAATAAAGCAAGAACTTTATCACAGGTTATCTTAAGCTTTACTTTACGTTATATGATGTAGCCTGGAAAACGATGGAAAATTTAAATAAGCTACAATTAATAACCTTGCATGCCTCAAAAATGGACTCGAATTTTCTTACATTTTTTACTTGGCATAAAAGAATTGCTGGTGTTACCAAACACAGCAAACATATCTTGATGAAGATAATATCGATAAAGAAGTCCATCTTTCTTATATAGGATTTGTGAGAATAACAAGCACTTAAAGAGTGTTATTTTTTTAATCATTATCAGCAGACCATCAGAAATATGATGAACTTATTCGACAAGAAATGAGTCAATTTTTACATGAATTACCGCAAGATTATTTTCTCTGAAAATAACATAAAAATAGTGATAATAGCAAAATAGAGAATAAAAAAAATAGCAATTTGATCTGTCTTAATCAAAGATTAAGAATTTGATTGATTAAAAATAAGTTTTGATAACTAAAAAAAATGAGTTTTTATTAAGTTAATTCAGTCTTCTTATATAAGAAGAGAATTGATATTACTTTACTATTGGATTCTGTCTAATAAATATTCATAATAAAATATATTTTCCAATTACCAATTTATGAGGTAACTTTAGTATTAATGCTTTTTTATTTTTCTTTAAGCCATAAAGCAATAACATCATGATATTGTCACAACCTAATAGATTAAAAATAATTGTCAGTTTTAAAAGCTAATTCAAAGAAAATAATAGCATTTTTATAAAAAATTTAGTTTTGTTGAATCAGAGTTTTCCGCTAACTCAATCGATCTGGTAAGTTATAGTCAATCTAGTATATTACTGGATTGTACTACACTCTGTTTTAATGCTTGTGAACCTAGTTTCTCTATCATTAAATTTGATGGAGTTTAGTATCATTGTGCTAAGGAAATCAACTTCTCTCTTAACCTTTTCCATATTTTCTAAACAGATTGGGAAGCAGCTTAAATAGCACTTAAAGGGTTATTTCTAGAAGCATATTTCTTCGCTTATCGAATTTCTGTAGGCTCACATTGTCGTAAAAGCTAATTTTAATCCAATTCATCGTTCTTAATTGATATTCAGTGCTCTGACAGAAAGTCCTAGAATTCCAGCAGTTCTTCTCGATCTTTCTCTCTAGCTTCTTTTATCACCATGCAGGATGATAGCTCACTCAACAACCTCGCCAATAAAACATCAAGATATTTATTAGCAGCATAGCTGCCTCAATCTCCATGCTCTTCAAGCCATTGTTGTTTTAGTCTTCTGATGATAGCGGTAGAGAGATCGTGTGCTTTTCCATCAAAAAAGAGCGGCTTCCACACATCATGGCTTCGCAAAAATTAGTGCTGGAGATACCTCACTGGTGTTGCAAGTATGACTTAGTATCAATTCTTCAGCAATTTTCCCACATTTTAGATAAACCGCTAGCAACAAGCTTTTGAAGTATATTCCGTTGCAGAGGCCTTCCATGACATAAGGAACTTTAATTTTCATATCTCCAATAGTAGTCTGTATACTTCGCTGTGTAAAATAACCATTACTGTTCACTACTTTAAGGCCAGTCAACAATATGCTATTTTAAGCATCTTATTACAGAATGGATTTGAGCTTAGCCTCAGCGTGGGTGGCTATCATCTGCCTGGTACCATTACATATAAGTTCATAGAAAGGATAACATATAATATCTATAGTTTCACGGATACCTGTTAGGTAGACTTTTTCATAGCATATCATCTCTATGATGTTGAAATCATCCACAAAATCAATCAACAAGATTATAAACGCTATCATCTCAAAATTCCATACGCCAAAATTGGCGTAATGCCTCAATTAGACCGATTTGGTTTTTTAACAAAAAACAATAAGAAGTGTTTTTTTGTAAACGTATAGGTTAGCATATCAAGATCTCACGAGATAATCTGCATAGTTCGTATTCGTAGAATGAAGATCATCAATACTTAAACCTATTATATTCTGAGCGCTGTTACCTTTTAATATCTCATTAGCTTCTTGATTATCAACATAAAGGCTTTTTTAATTGTAAATAACAATTATTTATGCTATTACTCGATTAACTTAGCAAATATCAAATTAAAACAATTTTAAATATTACCGAATGTAAAACTTCGCTTATATTCTGTTTTGCAGGTAAATTACCTATATTATGGTTGAATCTTTTACTTAATGCTTTACAAGATAATATAATCGATTGTAATCCTACAAATAGGACAATAAGAATAGCTTAAACCCATTAGAAAAGCTAATGTAATTTCAAGTATTAATTCTTTGATTTCCAATTCTTCTAATTTTTCAAAAATGATCGATACTTTTTTAATAATTCTAATTTATCTAGCATAATTTGTTCATCCATGACAGCGTTGCCAGCATAATTTCTTGGGATCGGCAGAGATAGATTTACCAATCTTGCTCAATAAGTTAGATTGCAATAGATTTAATGATCTTATGTAATAGATTTAATGATCTTATGTTATGTGTACAGCAATTTCAGTTTGCAAAAAATTTTCTTCGGCTTTAAGATTGCGATCTTTAAAATAAAGTTTAAGCAAGGTGTACACCAACTCTTGTTAAGGCTAACAAGTTGACTATGTTGTAAGATTGGCGCACAAGTAATGATTGTACTACTGTGCCAATCGCCGATATCTATCACTAGTGCTTTATCTAAACCGCTAGTAGTATATAACTATTATATCCATTAAACTAAAACCCCTGATAAATGAGTTCAGTTTTTTTCTCCAGTAATAATTCTATGGTGGGCAACATACCATAATAATATTTTCTCCTTGCTTAATTAAAGAAGAGGTCAACATTTTAACGAGATGAAATCTTGCTGTAGCAGCAATGTTGACTTGTTCAGTTGGAGAATATTTTATAAATGTTCTGAAAACATGCAGGAATTGCCAACCAAAATCCATGGCTTTTTGAAACAAAGATATGTTAGCAAAAGCTGTTTGTAGACATCCCTTATACTTAAATTACTTATACTGTTATAAATGGATTTCGATGTAAAGCTTGCCGTGAAAAAGAAACAATCGCATAGATCAAAGAAACTCTTTCCTTACTGGATATTAACATAAAGGTTGCATCTCATTAGTTATCTCAGCGATAATATATTGCATAATATTATTGATTCATGCATTGAAACAACTCATATTACTTTATCCTACTAATATTATCACAATGAACATCTTATCCGTTGTGTAGAAATTTATTGGGATTATAGAAATATCGTTGCAAAATCTCAGATTGTAGGAAAAGATTTAACAATCTTAGTAGCAGAGTCCACTATGATGAAACTACATAATAAGGATTAAATGCTTTAGTTATCTGCGTGTATGTTGAATGGTTTAACTTTACATAAGTCAGTGAAATAAACAGCCGTTGATTTGAAAGCATGGTTTAGATGCTATCAGTGCTTCCTTGCCTTATTTCAGCAGAAACAGACAAATAAATACACTAAATGGTATTTTTAGCAGTTAATGAAATGTTTTTCTCTGAATCATTTAAATTGAATGGATATATCGCACATAGGAAAAGTAAAAAAACATAGAAGAAGAGAATATAAAAGGAAAAAACTAATCGGGGTTTTAATGGCCAGAAATCGACAGAGTCATGTGAACTATGAGATTTTTTAGAGAATTTAATGCAGAGCATGTTAAATATTTTCTTGAGCCAATTATCGATAAATAATACATTATTTGCTCGGATGGATCTAAATAGTACTGAACCTTTTCCAACTAACATGAAATTACTCACCATGATTTAATCATGCTTAAATAATTAAAGAGTTGTTGGTAATGAATTCCATATTCAAAATGTAAACATTTTACATCAGCTAATTAATAATGGACTGATTAAATTCTATAGTATATGGTCGTTTTATTAACTAAATTTATCTTACCTTAAGAAAATTATTTTAAGTCACAACAATTGAAATACAGACTTGGCCACAAATTACACTGCAACTAAAGAGTAACAACCTTTTTCAACATAGCCAAAGATAAACAGTTATTTACATTAAGGCCATCTGGTAGTCTGACTTTGCTCTCGATGCAAGCAAGTGGATTGCATTCTCTGTACATAAGCAAAAATTTCTAGCACTACTCGTATAAAATCTGTTAAAAAAATTTTTTTCTACGCAAAGAGAGATGATTATAACATAATATTTATTAGCCAAGATATTTACGAGTTACGTAAATGGTTCTGTCAATTTTATTTGCTATTGTTGCGATGTTTTACATTAGTAACTCGTAGATGAGGATTTGATTTTTGTATAGGTAAATCTTCTAATAATGCCCCAACTTTTGTATTTTATAATACAGATTTGATGTTGAATCTGCTCTTCAATAACTGGCAGATTTAAAGAATACTCTTCATAAGCGCCAGACTAATTAAATACCAATTTTCAGCAGTTCATCTAGCACAACCAATATGATAAGGATAATCTTCACAATCATCAGGCAGATCATAATTAAATACATAAGTGAGAGATTTAATACGTAAACCACTTATTCAGGTAAGATCTGTTGCAACTAAGATATCTAAATGGCTTGACTAAAGTTTTTAAAAATACGTAGCTGTTTTTTATGCTACATCTCTAATCAGTAAGCCAACGAGGTGATATTCATAAGAAGTAAGATAACCAAAAACATATTCACAACGATGTTTTATATTGGCAAAAATTATACATTTTTCGTGCTGCTCTCTTTATATTCCTCTATTAACGTTTATAACAAATAATTTTTTCCTCATTAAAATGATAGAAAAATTCTTCTTTAATTCGATAACTTGTTTTTTGTTAAACTTCTACTTCAATATATTCTGGCCAATTCATTTGTTTAAATCATAGTTCTTAAAGAAAATAAGAAGATATGCAGAAAAGAATAAATTCAAGCGCTTAGAATGGCTGTATGCATTCGATGAAATAACCAACGAATATCTTTAATAAAACTAAGATTATACATACGATCAGCATCATCAAGTACAACCACTTAAATAAGATCTAAATGAATGTGACATTGTTTAGCATAATAAATCAAGTGTACGATCATATCGATATGAATATCTGCTCCAGACTGGAGCACATCTAATTGTTCATGTTAGAAATCAACAGCATAAGCTAAAGCCATTTTTAAACCACTTATAGTGGCTAATTTTTTTGCGTCAGTATATATCTGAATTATTAATTTCCGTGTTAGGCATAATTAATTATCGCCATAGATTGATTAATCTTAGGCTCTAAATTTGTAAAATGTGTTAATAAATAATGAAATATTAAGGTAAAAAAGGTAATGTCTTACCTGTTTCTATTTGTGCCTTTCCAAATAACATCACGGTTTTCAACAGTAAAAGGCAATGTTGACGCTTGTATCGGTGTAAAATTATGAAACTTATTTTTATTAAGGGTAAGGGCTTCACTAATTTTAGTGTGTAGGACGAAATCTATAAACTTCTTTTTTGTTAAATGTATCTTACTCATAGTATGTTAAAATATTAGTTAATGGTTGGCTTTATGAGATAGGCTGTTTGAAATAAAGCAAAGATGACTAAATTAATGTTAAACTAAAACGGCATAAAATTTTATCCTTGGAGTGTCATAATGAATGATAAAGTTATTCATCTATCTGATGGAAATTTTAATACAGAAGTTTTAGAGGCAGTAAAGCCAGTATTAGTTGATTTTTGGGCAAAATGGTGTGGCCCTTGTAAAATGATTGCTCCTATTTTAGACGAAATTGCTTATGAATATGCAGCTAAATTGATCATCGGAAAATTAAATGTTGAGGATAATACTGTAACAGCAGCTAAATATGGTATTCGTAGTATTCCTACTTTAATACTTTTTAAAGGTGGTGAGCTGATTAATAATCAAGTTGGTCTTTTATCTAAAACTCAACTAAAAGAATTTTTAGACAAAAACATCGAATTTTCATAAAATGAAAACAACAAACGTTTATTTCTAGAGAAATATTTTTTTAATTTGTTGTTAGACATCGTCTAGTTCAAATGAGAGTAATTTGGCACCAATACTTAATAAGAATTATACTCGTTTTTATCTTAAATGCGTATATATTGATTGAATATATTATATAGACATATTTCTTGTCTCTGGATAATCTGTGTCCTAGACGTTGGTTAAATTACATTAACTCTCATAGAGAACTAATTCTTTTAGACAGCCATGTTCAATTTCTTATTTTCTTGGTGCTATTGTCTAGAGCTTAAAAACTATAAACTGAGATTGTCTCATCAACTTTTAGATGAATGCTTATAGCTTTATTCTAACTTTGCTGTATAAAGAGTGTTATCTAATGTAATAAGATTAACGAATTACTGCCACTACATGAATTTACACACACTAATAAAATTGATATCTTCATCAAGAATCTTTAAGGTTTTTATATTTTTATTTAAATAGACAGTTAGAAATTGCTATACTATTTATTTGTCATAGTTCAAAAATATACCCCGAGTTTAAGAACCCACCATTATGAATCTTACCGAATTAAAAAATACGCCGGTATCAGAATTGATCACTCTTGGCGAAAGTATGGAGCTAGAGAACCTAGCTCGCATAAGAAAACAGGATATTATTTTCTCGATTTTGAAGCAGCATGCAAAAAGTGGGGAAGATATTTTTGGTTATGGGGTGCTAGAAATCTTGCAGGATGGATTTGGATTCCTTCGTTCTGCAGACAGCTCTTATCTAGCAGGTCCTGACGACATTTATGTTTCTCCTAGTCAGATTCGTCGTTTTAATCTACGAACAGGAGATACAATATCAGGAAAAATTCGACCTCCAAAGGAAGGAGAACGTTATTTTGCACTATTAAAAGTTAATGAAGTCAATTTTGATAAACCTGAAAACGCCCGTAATAAAATCCTATTTGAAAACCTAACGCCTCTACATGCTAATAACCGTCTACGTATGGAGCGTGGCAATGGGTCAACAGAAGATTTGACTGCTCGTGTTCTAGATTTAGCCGCACCGATTGGCCGTGGGCAGCGTGGTTTAATTGTTGCTCCACCAAAAGCAGGTAAGACAATGTTATTGCAGAATATTGCAGCTAATATTGCCAATAACTATCCAGACTGTGTTTTAAGGGTGTTGTTAATTGATGAGCGACCAGAAGAAGTAACAGAAATGCAACGCTTAGTTAAAGGTGAAGTCATTGCATCAACCTTTGATGAACCTGCATCTCGTCATGTTCAAGTTGCTGAAATGGTAATAGAAAAAGCTAAGCGTTTGGTTGAACACAAAAAAGATGTCATTATTCTTTTAGATTCGATTACGCGTCTTGCTCGCGCTTACAACACAGTGGTTCCTTCCTCTGGGAAAGTATTAACAGGTGGGGTGGATGCTAATGCTTTGCACCGTCCTAAACGGTTTTTTGGTGCTGCACGTAATGTAGAAGAAGGTGGAAGCCTAACGATAATTGCTACAACATTAGTTGACACAGGTTCTAAAATGGATGAAGTGATCTACGAAGAGTTTAAAGGCACAGGAAATATGGAGTTACATTTATCACGGAAAATAGCAGAAAAACGTGTTTTCCCTGCAATTGATTATAACCGTTCCGGTACTCGCAAGGAAGAATTGTTAACATTACAGGATGAGTTACAGAAAATGTGGATATTGCGCAAAATTATTCATCCTATGGGTGAAATTGATGCAATGGAATTTTTAATTAATAAGTTAGCAATAACCAAGACGAATGATGAATTTTTTGATTTCATGAAGCGTTCTTAAATTGCTCTTTGTTTAAAAATTTACTGAAAAGCACTATTTTTATATAGCACTTTATTTTATTTTTTTACTATCCAATAGTGTCTATTTTTGTATAGATTTTGCTTGCTAATAAGAAATTCAAAATGATATATAAATCTTATTTTTAGTAAAAATCCAATAACTTAAAAAACACCATGGAGAAATTCCTCTGGTTGGTTTTATTGCAGTTTTTTTAGCATCTGGTTAGGCATTCATGATTACAGCGAATATTTTACAGATAAATGCTTGCATTTGATTTATAATAGGACTTTAGTATTTATTGGAGTATTAGATGATCACTTTGATATTAGTGTTAAAATTCAAGCAACTATTTAAGCAATTGTTTCTGCAGTCATGATTTATTTCTCCGATTTAATGTTAGCTAACATTAGCTTGTGCTTTTAGCTAATGGCAAGTAACATTTATACCTTTAAGCTATTTAGTAATATAAAATTTTTATTGTTTGTTGTGAAATCAATTACTTTTAATATGATTGATGATGATATTGATGGGCTGCTTGCTTGGCTTTATATTTTATCTCCTTTGAAGGATTAGGTATTTTTTATCAATATAGCAAATATGGCATTAGCTTTTTGGTATTTTTTGTTATTGCTGCCATTCTTTCCTTATGTATTCCTGAATACATGGTTACTAGAAAAAGGTTATAAAGTATTTATTGTTGGATGCAGGATAGCATCTATTAATTGGTTTTACTATTCTTTGATTACTGCGATATCAACAAAATGTAAAAAGCAACCTTCAATTAAACTAGTGACTTCCTTTAAATTATTGCTATTCCTCTGATGGATATGATTGGCATAATGTATTATCTGGTTGGAGCCTGCGTAAAGGAATCAATTGGTTTTCACCAGATATACAAGATATTCATCATTTAGTTATACGTTCAGTGTTTTACATCAAGTCAGGCTTTTATCTTAATTACTTCTGGTGGCGGATTAAAACATACTTGTCATACATTAATTAAAATTAGTAAGAATTATACCGATGTTCCAGTTATCTATCAAGCTCATCTTAATCATAATGTTACGAACCAGTACAACGAATATTGCATAGTATTAAATACTATAATCCTAATTGATGAAGAAAATTATTTACTTTTTATTTATTTAATGAATATCGCTTATTTGATCCTGACAGATTCATTGTGTCTTCAATAAGAATTGCCATTTTTAGGCAAACCAATATTAGTGATACGTGATATCATTCTTAGTAACCTGAAGCGTTTGAAGCTTGTAATGTACGTTTAGTGATAGAGTGTGAGTATGCAAACAAAAAAATTATTCAATCTCTAATTAGAATTACTAATAAATGAACATGCCTAGCAAAAAATAAGCCATGTGCTAAATCTTTATGCTGGTCGTAAAGCTTTCCAGCGAATTCTTGAAACATTGAACAAAAATTAAGTAAAATTATAAGATTTAAAACTATTTCTGTTATTTGTTTTTATGTTACATTGAGTTTATCGATTGCATCCGTTTTCTCTATGCTCAGAAGAAAAAAGTGATTGTGGTTGATGTTAATCAACATGCAGTTGATATGATTAATCAAAATAAATTTCATTTTTTGAACCAGATCAGATAAAACGGCAAAAACAGCCATAGAAGTTGGCTATTTAAAAGCGTTTCACTACACCTCAAAAGGTAGATGCGTTCTTAATTGTAGTTTCTACAGCGTTTAAAGATGATCATAAGCCTGATCTCTATCATCTTATGGCAGCGGCAAAATTAATAGCACCATTATTGAAAAGACGATTTTTTATTCTAAAGTCTACATCAGTAATTGGAGTAACTAAGAAAATAGCACAGCGAACAGCTAGCTATACGATCTAATCTAATATTTCTACAGCAAGAAGGTAAAAATTCAGATATTGATATTGCTTATTGCCATGAACAGGTTTTTTACAATGTAACATCATGGTTGAGTTTATCAAAGATAATTAAGTTATGTTGGTATGACGATAAAATCGTCTCATCTAGCCTGTTAATTATATTGCATATTCATTATCAGTGAATATGTAATAATAAATGCTAAAACAGCTGAAATGTATAAATTTACAAAAATAGTTTTTACGATGTAAAAATTGCTTTTGCTAACTAACTCTCTTTTATCCTTGCCGTGCAATGGATTAATGTTTAGGAATTAATTGGTTTTGCCAATCGTTCGTCACAAGCTAGTCAATATTTTATTGATAAGCCAACTAGCATTGGCTGTCAATGTATTGTGATCAATCTCCCTTGTTTATTGTTGCATAAAATCTAAAGCAATCTCGTTTAATCCAAACAGCTCACGTTTGGTTAATTAGACAAAGCAAATTTTGGTTGACTTATGATGTCAAAAGGCAGTATTAGCTGATTATTTAACCTAAACAGACAACCTGGTAAATGAAATTGAAATTCCCTCTTTTCGATCTGGCATTTAAACAAGATATTTACAATTTATGAAAAAGCTTACTATTACTATACAAAATAATTAAAATAATTGCCAATTGGCATACTTATATCAATCATGTAGTCATGTAGTCATGTAGTCATGTAGTCATGTAGTCATGTAGTCATGTAGTCATGTAGTCATGTAGTAGAATAAAATACTAATCAATTCCCAAACATGGCAAAAGATCTCAGTCAATTAATTTCTACTGAAATTGCTATTGTTAATGTAAACATTAGCTTGTTACTACTATTGCTGCTAGATCACAAACAATTTAAGTCTGAGTAAACCTGCAACAAATTTAACAAAATGGATAATTGATAGCAAAGTACTGTAGGGTTGAAACCGTATTTTCATTACTGATTGTGCTAGATTTATCAGTTTTACAGTTGTTCACCATATCATTAAGCATACTAACAATAGTGCAATAGTGTATTAGTTGTTGATGGTTTAACTTATGCCGGTAATCTGGAATTGTTAGCGTCAATAAGAGAAAGTTCTCAGTATGCTTTTCCTGAAATAAATATTTATAATAGACCTGTGCTTAATAAAGTTTTTAAACAATATCAACATGATGCTGTTCTGCATTTACCAGCAGAAACTCATGTTGAACAATCAATCATCTAGCCGACTTTATCTAAACAAATATTGTTGGTAGTTATTTTTATTAGAAACGGCTCGTAATTATCAGAATGATTTAAAGGAGCAAAAAACAATTATTTCATTTACTTATATTTCTACCGATAATGCTTATAGAAATCTACATATAACTAAGTGTTGATTTTTACCTAAAACAACATCTTATAACACCACAGAGCAGACATTATTCAGGCTATAAGGCTTCCAGCTAATAATTTAGTCACAGAAGCACCAATAGCATTGTTTATTTTACCTTATGACTTACATACATTAGTGACCAATTAGTCAAACAAATAATTATGGTCCTTATCACTTTCATAAAAATTAATTCATTTGATGATTTTGAACGTGATAGCCGACAAATCATTGCCTATTTGATGCTCAAGGTGAACAGATACGTAATTGCCTATATGATGAAGATCATGTATATGCCTTAAACTTAATCATTACTAAAGCGAGCGAATACGAGCAAAACTTATAATATCTATTCCAATAATAAATGTAATATATTGATGTGCTAAAGAAAATTTACTGCCTGCTGGAAGAATTACATCCGATTAAACATGAATTAGTTGCTCAATATCGTAATTTAATTATCTATCTCAGCAATTGTCATGGCCACGATATAGGTTTTGCTGATGTCAGCAAAATAGCACAAAAGTTATAACTAAAGCAACAAGAGAGACATTAGAATCGTGTATTCATAAAATCGTTTAATAGTATTTGAGCAATGAAATCTGGTGGACCATGTATAAAAATGCTTTATATGCATATAAACGTTTAGGCATTGAACATAACAGGTAACGATAAAATGTCATGAAACCTATTGTTTTGTGTAGTAGTTCTGGAACCTGTTTGTACCACATTAGACGAGTTATCTATAAACAACTGTTACCTATTTATGATAAGCCGATAATTTTTATTATAAGCTGATGATTTATCATCCCCTTTCGGTGCTTGCATTGGCTTATTTCAGAGAAACATTGATTACTTATACATCTGAAGATCTACATGATTTATCAGCGTTTACTTAGCAATTGTAAGGGTTTTGTATTCATTTCAGGTATGCTCCATACAAACCCTGACCAAATGGAGGTTAGCGCATGCGATTTTTAATCGGTGAAGGTTTCATAGCCAATGATGCTTGCTATTTGATAGCAAGCAAAAATATCTATTTTGGAAAGTCTTTTAGACCTAAATTAAAATCGCTTGTTGATCGTCAATCAGGAGCAACAAATTTTGCATATCAGTGGATGGATCTCTCCACTGAAAGTTTTTAGATGGTTTGAATTTGCTGAATAATTTAAAATGCTTTCTATATTAAGAAAAACCAAACATCAGCAACCTAAATCTAACTTGTTAGTTACTAACCTTTATTTTAGAGTAATATAATAATTTATTTTACTAAATAAATTTAACATTCTCAACCTAAAGAACTTTAGATGACCGCTCTGAATCAAATGTGTCTTGAGCATAGATTAACTAAATGTTAGCCTATTATGGGACTGATTTTCTTGGCTAGATATAGCGATAGCCATGACATCTTAATTGAAACTAGTATCTTTTATCAAGTTTTTGAGAAAAAGCATGGATTTAAAATATCTTATCTGGAAGACAATCGCCTAGCATAGCTGTGTTGGTTAACAGATAAACAAGTTAGAAAATTAGCTGAAAAACTGACGAAAACCGATTATACTGAATAATTAGAGAATTTACTTTATGTTTATCCACGCTAATATTCATATACTTACTTAGAAAAATAATTTTTGAGATCAAAACTACTAAGTTACATTTTTTCATAAAATGTGTTAATTGCTTCATTTAGTTAATTCAGTAACTTACACTATTGTGCAAGCTAAAATTGCTGTCTAGGACACTGAATTAATTGATTTAACCTTAGGTATTGAATTTTACCTGATAAAATGTGAAATCAATTTATTCTGAGCATGACTACTAGAATAAAAATTACAATTTAGATATAAGATATAAATATATGGCAACTTAAAAGAATATTAAAAAATTAAAAAGTATTGCAGCTATAGATTTTTTCATAGATGTTTTCTGCTACCAGTGACACTGGTAGCAATTGATAGAGAATGCTCATTTTTTCTACTTGGTTTAAAAAAGTCGTTAAGGCCCTATTGATAATATTTATTTATTAATTAATAATAGGAAAGGAATATTCATGTCTTTGTTATCATTAGAAAACTGACAATTGAAAAAGAAGCGCGCATCGGTTTATTAGCCAAAGATCTATCACATTATGAAAATTATTTGCTAAACAATTACTAACAGCATCGCCTTCTAATGAAGTGAAACATGAAGTGGTACTGGTTAGAATTGAATTAAGGATAGTGATTCAAATCAGTAATATTGCTGCTCTATACCTCTGTATTCGCAAATGAGTGCGCATAAATTGAAAGACGAGTTTATTACTTATATCGAGGACGAGATGATCCCATTTAATAAACCACCGATTATTGGTACTGAGTTAAGTTACATGCAAGAAGCCATGCAAAGTGGCAAGTTATGTGGTGATGGTCACTTTACTCGGCGTTGCGAGAAGTGGATAGAAAATCATTTTCAGAGCTTAAAAGCCTTGTTGACCACTTCTTGTACTGCATCTTTAGAAATGGCTCCGATTTTACTTGATATTAAACCTGGCGATGAAGTCATCATGCCAAGTTTTACTTTTGTTTCTACAGCCAATGCCTTTGTGCTAAGAGGCGCAACAATTGTATTTATCGATATTCGTCCTGATACCATGAATATAGATGAGAATAAAATTGAAGCGGCGATCACTAGCAAAACTCGTGCCATTGTCCCTGTTCACTATGCTGGTCTAGCTTGTGAAATGGATACTATTATGGCATTGGCAAAAAAATACCATCTTTATATTATTGAAGATGCTGCTCAAGGGGTTATGTCCACTTATAAGGGAAAAGCTCTTGGTACAATAGGACACATTGGTTGTTATAGTTTCCATGAAACAAAAAATTATTCATCCGGTGGAGAAGGGGGTGCTATACTGATTAATGAGCCTTCACTTATTGAGCGAGCAGAAATTGTGCGGGAAAAAGGTACGGACCGCAGTCAATTTTCCCGCGGACAAGTCGATAAATATACCTGGCGAGACATTGGTTCCAGCTACTTAATGTCAGATCTGCAAGCTGCTTATTTATGGGCGCAATTAGAGCAGGCAAATAAAATTAATCAATATAGGATAGCGTTATGGAAAAACTATTATCAGGCACTTAAACCTTTCGCTGAAGTAGGGAAGTTAGAGTTAGCTGTTATACCGGCAGATATAAAACATAATGCTCATATGTTCTATATCAAATTAAAGGATATTAAACAAAGAGCTGCGTTCAATAAGCATATGCAAGAAGCAAATATTTTATTAGCATTTCATTATGTTGCTTTACACTCTAGTCCAGCAGGTCATAAATTTGGCCGTTTTCATGGTTATGATTGTCATACTACAAAAGAAAGTAATCGTTTAGTTCGTTTACCAATGTTTTATAATCTCACCAATGAAAATCAGCAACAAGTGATCAATCAAATTCAATGTTTTTTTACTTAATATGTTATTAAGCAAAACGTCTTATTTACACAACCATTTCAACATTGATAATGATTAAAATAGGATTAATCATCATCAATTTATTAGCTGTTTTTTTTCTTAGTGGTCTTTCATCATACAGGAATTTTCGTCAATTGATTACTATACTTGTGTTCTATCCGGTGCAGGAATCTTAAATGGCGTGAGCAAATATGTTACTGAACATATCAGATTTCAACAAAGTTAAGCGCTGTATTTTTGGCACTTCATCATGAATTATTTTAGGCTTTTAAACCACATTAGCGTTTATTTTTTTACTATTTATGTCATTTGCTTACTATTTTTGTATTATATTAAGTTGTTATCAAATGGCGCTAATAGGATTAATTTTAGTTCCTGCGTTAATTGTTGTGCTAGCAACCGATCATCATCTTACACTATAAGCATCTAAATTAATCATATTTTAAACCAACCTGGAATACTATTCCATGTTATTACTTAGCTAAATTCATCTTAATGGCGTTAATAATCTCTATTACGTTAATGGTTGCTTCTATATAAGATGAACAACTTATTGGTTAAACTATTATAGTTTTGATGAAATGGTTATTTAGCAGGTACTAAGTAATATTTTAGATGCTTGCTTACTATTTATTAGTGAATCTTTTACTATTTATTTATTACAACCTTATCTAAATTACAGCATAGAGAGGCAATTAGCTCAGAAATTTTTAAAGCTTTGAAGATTGTTTCACATCAGCTGAGTGTTGCAATACCTACCTTTACCTTTACCATATGGCTATTAAGAGATCTGTTAATTTTGGTGTTTTTTTCTGATATGTTTATTGCAATGCATGATCTCTTTGTTTGCCAGTTAATTGATGATGGATTGAAAGTAGAGGCTTGCGTTTTTGGTTATTTAGTTATTACCACAAAAGGCCGCATTATGGGTTTACATTTTAACGGAAGTGACTAAATTTGCATTATTAATAGTGGGTTGCTTATTGATTGATATCAGCTTACAAGGCTTTAGGCCTGCTAACCAGCAGCTTATTTATAATAAAACTATATTGTGTATCTTATATTTTATAGTGGTATATTCTATTTATATCCAAATGGAATATAAAAACTTCAATCCATGTGTTAGGATACAATATCCACATCATAACCAGAGAATATTAGAATTTTTTAATGATGTTTTATCTTCGTCAGTAGCATAACTTTAAAAGAGATAGTTTATGGTTGGGAACAGTGATCTAACTCTACCATCATGCTAAAAAAATAGAAATTGCTAATTCTTTTTTCATGGTCAATTTAATGTAAAAATTTAATTAACATTATTATTTGGCAAGATCTCCGTCAATTATAACAATAATAATTTTATGGCATATTTTTGAAGCTAATCTCTATGAAGATTTCAGCTACATTAAAATTTAAATTATTTTATTATTTTCGTAGTTTTGCATTTAGATGGATAGGACATCTTTTTAGTACACGAGTGTAGTTGAGGATTAAATTATTTTTCTTAATTAAATCGAACTATATCAACATTACTACTGCTCTATATTCCAACCAAAATAGGATCCAGCTTTGATCGTTTATTAAAAATAAATTAATGAAATGAATAAAAGTAACAATTTTGCTAAGTAACTCAGGTAATAAATCCAATCAACATCTAAAAACGTTACTGGCGATAAAAAAGCAGTTTTTGGACAACCTGTAGAAATTTTCATTACTATGGAATATCCTGCTAATAATCAAATATATATTGCCGAAAAGTTGCTAAGGCTGCAAAGAATTCTTCTTCTAATGAAGAAGAGGTGATAAGTTTTAAGGAAAAATAGCTTTTAATGATTATCTTACTTTACTGTACTGTACTATTATGTGATTTAGCTTAGTCTATTTTCAAATAATAGCAAGGTATAGGCACATTTTGCTTATTAATTCAGTTTGTAATTCCTTTTATTAGTAGCCGTCAAAATTACTTTTTGGAGAATACTCTATTGAGTAGAGTATACCTTTTCTATTTTATGATGATCAATTATATAAACGAAAATTTAACATGATCAGATAGATGATGATGTTAACTGATAGGAATCAAATAGACTTTTTTAACCCTAATTTTGTTAAAGAATAACAAACTGCATTATCATCAATATGATAGCAGTAATGACTATTATAGAATTTGATGATCTATAGATTATCTATCTTATCTATCTTGTATTAATTTCGCACCAAAATATCCTTAATTTTGAGAAGCATCCATTTAATTTTAACATCTTTTTTCTGCTTTATTTATTA
The DNA here is from genome assembly GCA_046530935.1 of Arsenophonus sp. Classification (GTDB taxonomy): domain Bacteria; phylum Pseudomonadota; class Gammaproteobacteria; order Enterobacterales; family Enterobacteriaceae; genus Arsenophonus. Next base: position 7,300 of record JBHEQW010000071.1, on the reverse strand, counting down.
ACGTTCTACTTTGGTTTTTCATTAACTGGATTACTAGTTTTTTAACTTAATCTTAATATGGTACCAACTATATGCCTTATGGCATGCGTTCTCTCATATGTCAGTTTTTACATTTTTTATTATATCGGTTACTAAATAAGATTGGAATTTGGTGTTCCAAGGAACAGACATAATTTATTACTATAATAAATTATGTAGAAATACTACTACCTTATCTATTATTAAGATTTATTGCAATAATGACACAGACACAGTGCCTATTTTTTTCTTATAAAATGATTTTTTACTGTTTCAATTACAGTCCTATAGTCATATTTTTTCTAGTAAAGTTTTAAATGTGGCATTAAAACGTTTTTTATTTTTCCATCCTGGAATGTTGATTCTCTATTTTTTAGAGCTAACACAGTATATTTACTAGTTATTTTTTCTCTTTTAGCTCGCTTGCTTTTGGAAAGCTAACTTATTTTGTTATTGGCATATAACAACGTGGTAATATTATTATCGCATTTGCAGTTTTTCTATTTATTGCCATTCCAACCTGGTTGAATTGATTTATGGATGCTAATTATCGGTACTTTTATTTGTATTATTAGTATGTTTTGGTTGCATTAAAGCGTTACGGATTAGATATTAGTAGTGTATAATGCAGAGGCTTTTCATATTTTTTTACTTAATTCCTGATACCTTTTCTCATTAAAAAAACTTGACTCTCTAATTATTTGATAACTATGGTGAAATTGAATTTCAAGGATTAGCACCTATTATTATACGTGATTTTTACGTTTTTATTCAAACTTAGCCATTGCCAACCCTAAAACGACCTGATACGACATTGAATTCAGGCAATTATTTTATCTAGCAAGCTCTTGATAATCACTTTGGTTTAGCCATATCAGCCACATTAATTTGTTCTTTAATGTGTGGGATTGTGGCGTAGTTATTTTTAATCCTATCTGTGCAATTAATGAGTTGGCTTGATTATTAAGCGGTTTAATTTTGTTTATGAAAAGACTAAGATTGACAGTAATTATCATAAATTCATTATTCCGCAAGTTTTCTGTTTTGATACTATTTTTAATATTATTGTCCTACTTAGTAAGTGTGTGAACTCTTTTGTGTATCGCGAGTGATGTTTTTTGGTTTGATGTTTCCTCTTTAATTTATTTGTTGATAAACTAGTTTATTTGGTTCTTTGCTAAAGCTGGTTTAACTCATATATCTATCACTAATGATCGTAAAAAAACAAGCTAAGTAAATAGCTTAGTAGGGTCTACTATATGAGGTAACAAAGTGATCCCAAAATATGATATTAGAAGTTATCTTGTTTTAGGTTTTTATGATAGGATCTATTCCCTTAATTATATATTTTCAGATCAAAAGGTTAATCATTGGAAATTAGTGCCTATCAATGCAGAAAAATCCTAACCAAGTAGCAAGTTCTCAAGTTAAATTCCCTACTAACTGAAGCAGTATATTTTTATGCAGATAATATCTGCTATTATTATATTAATTCGTTGCAAATACCTACAAACAAAGCTTTCATTTATTATTGCAACTGCTGATTTATGAAAAGCATTGCTAGCAATTAGCATTTTAAAAGGATTTACCAGTATTTCTGGTTGATGAAAAGCAGCAATTCTTAAATAGACCAAAAATAAACTTTGTACTAGCTGAAAGCTAAATATTTGTTGGTAGCCAACGACGATTTCTTTAAATAAAAAAAAGATGAACTATTATTTCAGTGCATAAAGGAGAAGTGTAGTGAACAAAAAATTTTACAGTATCAATAGGGTCTTCTGAACCAAAGAAAGAAATTTCTATCTAAAATTCTCTGCAAGTATATCACCATGCACTTTATATGCAAATAGGCAGTTAGACTTAGGATGGTTTCATCGAAAATTAAAAACAAGCAGCATAAATTATGCAACAATTAGAGGATTGAAATCCTTATATAGATTGCTTTTTCAGGCAAGTCTAATCAAAATATAGATAAAATTATTTCGCTTTCTGGACTTACTATATATATGATAGAAAACTTTAATTTTTATATGCATTATTTCTATCGCAATGATGCGTTTTAAGCTCAAAAGGCAATGAATTTTAATTACCGGTTCTTCTCTTAAAGAAGATTCTAGTGATAACTATTTTTCAGTGTTAAGCACAACTAGCACTATTTTGATTATTTTTATAAATTTTTATTTTGTTTTTATTAAATAAATATTATCGTCATTTTGACGATGATGTGTGTGCCCTATAGTATCAAGTAATTATTGAAAGAGAAGAAAATTGCCTATGTGAGAAAAACCAGTGACAAGCCCTCGTCATAGTCTTGAAGTGAGATATATTGAACCTATTGAATTAATAGGTAGAAAAATTGCTATTAGTTTATCTGTTGACTCTTATGAGCACGTTAAACTTGCCAGGACACCTTCTCTATTTTACATGCTTATATTATTGCTGAATTATTTATATTTATTATGTGTTTAATAGAAGAAATGATGTTTGTTTTTTGAACCTCATGTCAGTATTACTTTTGCTTCGTTTAGTTATCAATATTTAAGCAATTATTGTATCTGTTTAACTAGATGGAGTTTATTCGCTTATGTGTGAAGTTATTAGCCAATATAATGTATGACAGTCAAGCCACATACGTTTCGATCTGATGCTTAGTAAATCTGTTCTACATCCTTAAATTCGACGTTGTTTACTACCAGCAGCAGATCAGCATGTCAAACAACATTAAAAATTTTTTCTCAAACAACAGTTCTTAGGGCATATCGGTTTTCGTTAGCCTCTTGTTGTTTTGTTGCAAAAGCTGATTGAATTTTCGTTCTTATTGACGCTAAATCTTCCTTTAAAGGGAGATAAAGTAGCATATTGCTAGCAGATCTCCATCAATAGCCTCACAGAATTAAATTTAGGTTTCATGTATTTTAGAAATGAAGCGAAGCCAGCACATTATCTGTTTTTTGTACCAACACAGTTAGTTCTGCATGTCTAGTGAAATATCTTTGTCATTGCATTCAAAAAACTAATGGCACTATCTCATATAGCAATCCTGGAATATACAGTTAAGCAATTGCTCGTAGACCAATTTAAAAGTTAGGCCAAGTTCACTTTTGACTCTCAATAACTATCTTCACAACAGCAACGAGCTCTCATTACGTCCATGCTAAAAATGAGGATGATAATACCAACATCAGGCAAAGGCAATTATTTTGCTTGACAGGACTGTATATAGGGCATCAGCCAAGAAATAAACTTAATATATATCGCTTAAATTATTCAGGAAGCATTACATGTGTTATTCAAGCCATTCCTGTTTCAGTCTACTGATCTACTTGGCAGAGAGACCATCTTCTTTTCACCGAGAAGCACCTTTCCAGGCGGCTTCGTGAAAATCACCGTGCTGGATATGCCAACTATGTAAATACAACCATATTAGTAGCAATTTATTCGATGGGTTTTATATGTTTCAAATAAGGCTGTACCAACGAGTATTAAAGCTTATCTCTTTGCCGCTGTGATCCATGATCTTAGGCAATTTAATCTCAATATCGCAAATACTAGTCTCTATGCTTCGCTGTGATAAACAACTGTTAGGGACCGACAGGATGGATACGCCAGCCAGTAAACAAGACGGAGTTCAATGTGTTATCTTAAGAAACAGTATGGCTTAGAAACCAGACTCAACGGCAAAGTGGATTATCAGCTACCTCTAGCACCATTACGGATACGTTCAGGCAAATGCCTCACATCTAATATCTGGTTTCATAAATACCCGTATCTAAATTTTTTAATGAGATATCATCTCTCTCTGTTATTGAAATCATACTAAAAATTAATCAGCAGGATATGCAGCCATTTCTGAAACTCATATCCATACACCAGAAATAAGCATAACTTTCATATAGATGTTGGGCTATTGAAATATAAAAATCACAGTGATTGGTTTCTATATGGAATTTTTCTTTCATAAGATTCAACAAAAAAATTTTGCGTTAATTTCGGTTTGTATACTTCTTGCATGAGCTAATATGGGCTGCAGTACATTTATATGATGAATTATAACTTTGGTTTGCTTATGATCAAAGTTACTGCGATTATTATAATGATCTTTATTGTATTAGGATTTATTTTCGTTAGCATTGACAATGATTTTTAATTGATTGATTCATCTAATTTAGCTTAGTCTGATAAATTTTAGTAGTAGCTGTATGGCAAGGCTTTTTATTTGTCTTTTATATTATAAAAGCTTCTTATAAAAATCTTAAATTACTTAATATTACTACTACTGTATAAAGCAAAAAAATTGAAAGTCCTTTAAAGACAGTTATTAATAATATTTAATGGTGAATTTTTATCTCGATGTTATTTTTATTGTTGTGATATTATTCCTCTGGATAGAGATTAGTCAAAATATTAATACATTTATACTAATCTATGCTAAAGTAATTGGATTGTATCACCAGCTTCAGTAAATTAATTTTGTGGTGCTTATAGCAATATTATCAGCTCATAATAGTTTCATGTATAGATTGGAGGGCATATGATTTATGCTTTTGCGTTTTCAAGAAGTACATCAACAGCAATTAGCGCGACATAATTTCCAATTAGTATTATTTCTTTAGATGAATTATTTGATCTTTATTTTTTTTTTAGGTGTATGCTTGTTGGTTGGCATGATGATTAAAATCAAGCTACGCTTTTATCATTAATTGTTAGCAATGTATCTTTAATTGATTGTTTTTGTAATCTATTTTTTGAATCATCTTTTTCCGTTATAAAACAATAAAAATAATTAATAATAGGTTATTTAATAAAAGCCAATTTAATAATTGGCTAATTAAAAACGATTGTAAAGTTAATTTTATAAATGAAATGCATAAATGATAAATAATGGCAGGAACCAAATAATTCTTTATTAAAAATAACTAGACAGTATGCTACTAAATTCATACTATCCTCACCCGTAACTCCGTTAAGCGCCCGTAGCTCAGCTGGATAGAGCGCTGTCCTCCGGAGGCAGAGGTCTCAGGTTCAAATCCTGTCGGGCGCGCCATTTACTGCATTCTTTTGCTATGGTAGTCTAGTGTACTAGATTAATAGTTTATCCAATGAATTGAATTTTTAAAGGTTTTTATGGTGGCTATAGCTCAGTTGGTAGAGCCCCGGATTGTGATTCCGGTTGTCGTGGGTTCGAATCCCATTAGTCACCCCATATTTAATTTATATAATTTTATAAAGTGGCGTAATTTGGTAGAGACCAGATAATGTTCGCTAAGGTTTGGGTGTAAATTATTATCTATCCTTGCGGATGTGGAGGTTTAAGTTTTCTAGGCCCATCAATACGACGCACCATAATACAAATAAGTTTTAAAATTACACAAGAAGATTGTTAAAAACAGAAATTTTTTTTGACAAGTAAGTATAGCGCGCAACTGGTTTTTTTGGGCCCGAATATGGCGGAAGTTTGCATTATCTCTTGTCGAACAAATTTTATACAAATTCTACAATTTATTGGCAATCTTGCGAAAGGTTGTTGGTATAAGTTCTTTATAGCCCATGAAGGATTCGCAGCTTCATAAGCTCTCATGAAAAAGCGAATGATCATACAGGATCAAGGATCCTCTTTTCTCAGTCATTGGCAATAATAAAGCTATATTTTATTAATTGGCTCAGAGACAATCTGTTGGATAATCTCGATTTATGCATTGAATCAACTAATTCTGCTTTATTCTACTTATATTATTACAGTGAACAGGTTATCTCCTGTAAAGATTAATTAGTATATAGGACTTACAGCAATATCATTGAAAAATCTCTGATTTCAAGAAAACATTTAACAATCTTACTGGAAAGTTCTTTTTGTGAAATACACAACAAGGATAAATGGTTGAATTATTAAAAAATCTGCTGTATAATATCTTTATTTTAAGTCAAATAAGTCATGAATCTGTTTTTCATCATAAAATTTACCGTTGTTTACAACCAACCTCAGGTCAAAGCCACTGATGTTGGCTGGTTTCTAGCTTATATGAGCAAATTGCTATAACTTAAATACCATTAAAAGTGTTGTTTTTCTTGAACAACAGCTCTTAGCGAGTTAGCTTCCTGTAGCCTAACTATCATAAAACACAATTCAATCTGATTCGTTGTTCTTATTAACACAAAAGTGTTTTGATAGAAAATCCTATAAATCGTATAGGAATGGCAGAAATTATTCTCGATCTTTCCACAGTTTTTTCATAGATTCAGAATATTTTGCTGAAAATCTTATTAAAAAATAAAAAAAAATAAAGAGCTTTATTAGCGAAATAGATCTACTCTACTACTAGGAGTAGAGTAGATCTACAGCAATAACCTCACCATTAAAAACTTTAGGTTGCACTCTCCAATGGAGAGTGCAAGGCAACAAATTGGCTGTCTTATATATAACAACCTTGGTGCAGCATCTCCTGGAATATCTTTTCCATTACATTCCAAAAACTAATTTCACCATCTTCTCTCCTAAGCCTAGGAGAGACAGTTAAACCATCACTTACATAGGGACACCTTACATTTAGAAATTATACGTAAGTTTGTTTCTGACTCTCGTTAACCATCTTCGACCGTAACAAGCTCCTTAGGAGGATGCTCAATGACGCCGATAATTCCAGTAGGCAAAGGCAACCACCAATCTCACATGATATGACAATATATGTCCATCGGCTAAAAAATAAACGTAGCACGTATATTGCTTAAATAATACATGCGCCACTCTACTGCCTGTGCTATTTTCAAGCCATTAATGTTTCAGTCTTCTGATAGCAGTTCAGAAAGACCACGTGCTTTTTTACACAGGAAAGCCACTACAGGTTTTGCTTTGTAAAAATCACTGGCTGATTTTGCTCGCAAGTAAAGGCATGGAAAGATCCGAGATCGCTGACAAAGCAACATTCAGGATGTTGTCGCATCATTACATAAGCTCAACCTTAACAACAGAGAAGCTGTCAGTCTTCCTGACACTATTACGAATGAATTCATGCAAGGATATTAAAGGTAATATCTGGTTTTGCGGATGCCTTTATGGCAATTTTTTCATTGCATACATATCTCTAGGTTGTTAAAATTATCCATAAAATCAATTAGCAGAAGATACCCGACACCCGTCTTCAAAATCCTATACACTAAAAACAAGCATAACTCGTTGTTGTTTTTATCTATTTATAAAATGTTGTTATGTTTTAACAACAAAGATAACAATTAATGTCTTAATAAAAAAAAGAGATTTTTCATAAAAAATAAAGAAAAAATATAA
>JBHEQW010000070.1:0-15169 GCA_046530935.1 Arsenophonus sp. | reverse complement strand
TTGTTGGAAGTAGCTCTCAGTAGGATATTTATCCCATTCTATACAATCTAATTGCTAAAAAACAACTAATTATAATTCCTCTGAAAAGTTATAATCCAAGATAGCTCTCCTAATAGTAAGAGAATAGATGAAATTTCATCCACATCAAATAGATGTTTGATTGACATTTAAGATTTATGATCTGTTGTTATTCTCCACATTGTGTAATTGGCAGTTTATCTAACAGTAATAGAATTAGTAACAGGATCACTCTTCTGTCCTACATAAGCTGTACCTAACTTATAAATAAAAACAGCCTTTTATTTAGTTATCTCTTCCTACATATAATATAAGTCAAGATGTACCACATTAGCACGATACGATTTTATTATGTGGCGGCTGTGCTGCCACACACACAAATCATACCAAAAAGATTGAAAAGCCTTGTCTGGCAGATTTAATCTAATATTTCTATACTCTAATTTATCTAGTGGAATTTTAATTTATCTAGTGAAATTGCTAGCCATAAATCATTATCTTGTAGATAACCAGTATCATCTTTATTTGATGAAGATCCAGGTTTAAGATCTACAGCCTTAAATTATAAGTATTTTAAAGCTTAGCAAGCTTATTTAATAATATTGAATAAATTCCATATTATATAACATAATGACATAATAGTAATACCATCCCAACACCATAGCCAGTAACAATTTTATTGTAAGTTAGTATTTTAACTGTGAATACATCCTGCCCACAGCACTGCTGGCATAACAATAATATTTGCCATAATTTTAATATGAGAGGCAAATCGGCATCATATGGGATAGCGAACCAAGGCTTGTAACTTTTCTTCAACAGAAATATCTAAACACAAAATATTTAACCACATCTTGTTTACATAACCAACAATCCATCCATAAAACTATATTATTAAAGTAATAATCGCAGGCATCATAAAATTTAGTGATTCCCGGCCACACCCAACAACATCTTCATACAACTATAGTATGATTGTGCATGTGGATAGAGGAGAACTTTTAAAACCAAAATAATTTCATATGTATGAATTAGGTTCAACAGCAGCAATTATTGACATTAAACCAGGTCATCTCTCTATTTTTGCTAAAATTAAGATTAAAGATTTGAATACTATGGTTATTTATTATGGTTATTTATTACTAATTAAAATGATATGCATCTTGTTATAGCATAATTATTTTTTATTAAAATTAATTAGCAACAATTAATTATTATTTATCAAATTAAAATAAATTATTTTTGATAAAAATTTGATTCAGATAAAAATCTTTGATAAATTTACTTATAAACTTATAAATAAAAAGTAAGATTTAAAAAATTTTTTAAAAATTAGCTATTTTTAATCGAGATATTAGCAAATCATCTTGTAAATTACGGTGCAGTTTAAGCTAACATTTCAGTCTAATCCTTCGTGAATTTATTCTCCGCCCTTAAACTGCATGTTGTTTACCAGCATGTAATAGCGATCAAAATTTCTTTAGTTGCCTTCTCCAATTTTTCTACGCAGACTGTAACAGCTTAAATACCATTGAAATGTTTGTTTTTAGAATCACAGTTCTTTGCGTGTCGATCTATATTCCAAGCCTGACTGTTGAAAAAGACAATTCAATCGGATTCATTTTTCTTATTGATACACAGTGCTTCTGATTAGAAATCGTAGAATACCAGCAGTTCTTCTCGATCTTTCTCCAGCTTCTTCATCGCTGCAAGATACTTCCATGAAAACATTGCCAACAAAATATCAAGTGCTTTATTAACACTATCACGGCTCTATGCTAACCAGAGCTTCCGCATCTTAACTTTAACTTTTAGTTACATGCCTTTGGAGAGAGTGAAACAAGCAACATTATGTGTTTTATATATCCAACAAGGGTCGTTGGTGCTGCGTGTTCTGGAATATCTTTGGCATTGTATTCCAAAAATCAAAGGCATTATAATCCAATATAGCAAACCTTGGATATAAGATATGATTAAACCACGAGCTAACCAACACCCACCAGAGCATTAAGAAGTTCAGCCCAGTTCGCTTATGACTATCTATAACTATCTTCTATCAAAACCATCTCCTTACATCCATATGTAAGTTACGCCAATAATGAGCAAGCTAAAAATAGAGGATCATCTTACCTGATAGGAATATGTATATGCCATCAGCGAAGAAACAAACGTAGAGAGTATCTGTATCGCTAAAATCATATAGGCAATAGTTCCTGTGTTGGTTAAGCTATTGGTGTTTCAATCTATTGATAGTTTTTTCCGCAAAGAAATCATATGCTTTTTTAGCGAGAAAGCGACATACAGCTTCATAAAAATTACCGATAGATACATTTCTCATCGATATAGATCCATATCAGCAACTCTTCGAGACTTTTTATAAGTTTCAGATAAATTGATGCGATAGCAACAACTTGTTGTAGCATATTCTATTTCCGCTGCAATTCCTGGTCTTAGACACTTTAATCTCAACATATGCAATAGCAATCTCTGTATAGTTTGCTGTGTCAAATAACTGTTACGTATGAACTGGCATTATTGGGACGCACGCCAGTCGACAAGGCGACCTTATTCAGCATCTTTTACCGCAGGCATGACTTAGAGCTCAGCTTAAATGCGGCTATATCTATCAGCTGCCTGGCATCATTACAAATGAGTTTATGATAAGGATTACAAGTAATATCTGGTTTAATTTATACCTGTAATCTAGATTTTTTATAGCATATCATATCCTCTATTGTTGAAATCATTCACAAAATCAATTAGCAGGATACAGACCATCTTCGAAAACACATACATCAAAAATAAGCATAACTCTTAGATAGGTTTACAACTTGGTAACTGGAAAGATGTCGATTTTGTTTAAAGTAAACGTTACAATTTCTAATGTAGTTTACGTTAAAGGTAAATTTTTAGTTATAAAAAAATTTATTAAAAATAAATTAGTTTAGCATCAATATGATCGATAGTTATAAGTCAACGAAACCAATTTCGATTGCCGATAGCTATAGAAGAAACCGGTATTAATAACTCCCACAGTAATTAATAAAAATTCATCAATTGACAACCACATTCCTTCCCTCTATCTCTATCTCTATGGCCATGCTTTCCTTCTGTTTCTTTTTTTTTGATTGAACTAGATAAGATGCCTAAAACATCTTCAGATGATAATAATATCTACCAATGTTTCTGTTATTTCTGATGAAGTATATCCAGTTCATTCCTTTGTTCGCATTTACTGGCAGATATTCTGTTTTATCAGATGAGAGTTATTACAGTTAACATTAATCAATGCTTATCAATTTCATATTAAGTAACATAAATACTATGTTAGTATAGTGTTGTAATTTGCAACTTCATGTTAAAATATTTAAATTTATGTTTACTTGCAATGAGGCAATGAGATTTATTCATGTCAGATAACCATTTAAAAAAAATCATTGTTGCTATGTCTGGTGGGGTTGACTCATCTGTATCTGCTTACCTTTTAAAACAACAAGGTTATCAGGTTGCCGGTTTATTTATGAAAAACTGGGAAGAAGACGATACTGAAGAGTATTGCTTAGCAGCTACCGATCTTGCTGACGCAAAATTGGTATGCGATAAACTAAATATAGAGCTTCATACCGTTAATTTCTCAGCTGAATATTGGGAGAATGTTTTTACACATTTTCTTGCTGAATATAAAGCTGGCCGCACACCAAATCCTGATATTCTATGTAATAAAGAAATTAAATTTAAGGCATTTTTGGAATTTTCTTCTGATAATCTGGCAACAGATTATATTGCCACCGGCCACTACGCTAGACGAAAAACTGTTGCTGGACACCATCAATTATTGCGCGGTTTAGATAAAAATAAAGACCAGAGCTATTTCCTTTATGCTTTAGATCAACAAAAACTATCACAAAGTCTTTTCCCAATTGGTGAACTGGAAAAATCATCCGTTCGCCTTATTGCTGAGAAAGCTGGTTTAATTACAGCCAAAAAGAAAAACTCAACAGGGATTTGTTTTATTGGTGAACGTAAATTTAGAGACTTTCTTGCTCGCTATCTTCCAGCTAACCCAGGTGCAATAATAACAGTTGACGGCAAAATTTTAGGTGAACATGCAGGTTTAATGTATCATACGATAGGTCAACGTAAGGGATTGGGTATTGGTGGTGTAAAAGAAGCCACATACGATCCCTGGTATGTTGTCGATAAAGATATTAAAAATAATTACCTAATTGTTGCCCAAGGCCATAACCACCCACGTTTAATGTCCACAGGACTTATCGTCCAACAAATTCATTGGATTAATCCAACACCATTAAATGAAACTAATCAATGCACTGTTAAAACCCGTTATAGGCAATCAGATATTCCATGCACAATTAAGATACTTAGTGAAAATAAAGTTGCCGTACAATTTGACTATCCTATTGCAGCCATTACACCTAGTCAGTCAGCAGTTTTTTATCAAGGTGAAATTTGTTTGGGCGGTGGCGTTATTGAAACAGGTATTTAGGAGTTAATGTGAGCAAAAATTTTTATGATATTACTCTTGCATTTGCTGGTATTTGCCAAGCATGCCGTCTAGTTCAACAATTAGCTTATGAAGGTAAAATTAACGACAATGCGGCAAAAGTGATGATTAATAGCACAGTAAATATTAATCTAACATCTACATTAGCTGTTTATGGAAATAACGAAAAAAATCTTAGTATTGGGTTAAACACTCTACTTGCTATACTTACTGCTTCAGGTAGTACATTTTCCTCAGATTTAACGCGGTACTTATTAAGTATTATTGGGTTAGAACGTCGACTAAGAAAAAATTTATTGGCAAGTGATGAACTTAAACGACGTATTGAACTGCTTCAACAGAAAAAAAATTATTTTGAACCTATGTGTAGTGGCATTTTCAATGCGCTGGCAGGTATTTATGTGGATGTAATTAGCCCTATTGGCCCACGTATTCAGGTAACTGGTTCTCCAGATATTCTACAAAACAGCTTGATACAAGCTAAAGTACGCACATTACTTTTTACTGGGATTCGTAGTGCTGTTTTATGGCAACAAGTCGGGGGAAACCGACTACAATTAATGTTTTTTCGAAAACGTTTGATCATTCAAGCAAAAGAAATTTTTGCTCATTGTTAATAAATCTAGAAGGTCTGCACCAATGAAATTATCTTCACTGACTGCTGTATCACCAATTGATGGTCGCTACGGTGATAAAGTCAAGCTATTACGTTCAATTTTTAGTGAATTTAGTTTGATAAAATATCGCATACAAATAGAGGTGCGCTGGCTACAAAAATTAGCATCATGCGCTGATATTAAAGAAGTGCCAGCATTTAGTACCGAAATAAATAATTTTCTTGAGCAAATTATAGCTAACTTCAATGAAAATGATGCAATTCAGATCAAACAAATTGAGCAAACAACTAACCATGATGTAAAAGCAGTTGAATATTTTCTAAAAAAAAAATAGCAGCCATGCCTGAACTTAAAAAAGTGGCCGAATTTATTCATTTTGCCTGTAGCTCTGAAGATATTAATAATCTTTCTCATGCATTAATACTAAAAACCACACGTTGTCAAGTGGTTCTTCCTCAATGGCGAAAAATTATTAATACCATAAAAAAAATGGCACATCTTTATCGCACTTTGTCGCTATTATCAAGAACACATGGTCAACCAGCGACCCCAACCACTATAGGTAAAGAGTTTGCTAATATTGCTTATCGTATGGAGAGGCAATATCAGCAATTTGAGCAAATCGAAATTTTAGGCAAAATTAATGGTGCAGTGGGTAATTATAATGCCCATTTATGCGCTTATCCTGATATAAACTGGCATCTGTTCAGTGAAGAGTTTGTCATTTCATTAGGTATTAAATGGAATCCATTCACAACCCAAATTGAACCTCACGACTATATTGCTGAACTATTTCATTGTATTGCTCGTTTTAATAGCATTTTAATCGATTTTAATCGTGATATATGGGGTTATATTGCTCTTAATCATTTTAAACAAAAGGCTGTTGTAGATGAAATTGGTTCATCAACCATGCCGCATAAAGTTAACCCAATTGATTTTGAAAATTCTGAAGGTAATCTAGGACTAGCAAATGCTATATTAAATCATCTAGCAAATAAGTTACCGATTTCACGTTGGCAACGGGATCTCACTGATTCAACGGTATTACGTAATTTAGGCGTTGGCATCGGTTATGCTTTAGTGGCTTATCAAGCAACCATGAAAGGCTTGAGTAAACTAGAAGTTAATGAGCAAAATTTACAATCTGAATTAGATGCTAATTGGGAAGTGCTGGCTGAAGCTATTCAAACTATTATGCGCCGCTATGGAATTGAAAAACCTTATGAAAAACTAAAAGCTTTAACCAGAGGAAAACGCGCTACAGCAGATGACATCAAAGCATTTATTGATAACTTAGATTTGCCACAAGAAGAAAAAAAACGTTTAAAAACAATGACACCAGCTAACTATATTGGTTATTCAGTCAATCTTGTAGACCTGTTAAAATAAAGTTAATATGTCATTACTATTGATTGATTACCATGCTCTTTTTTTTATTTAAAAAATCAAACTACATAATTATTTTCTTTTCATTCACTAACATAAGTAATATTTGCCGTCATCTAACTATCCTTAATAACATAGAAAAATTATGCATATTCCTTGTATATATAGTTTAGAAGATGACAGTAGCATCCTACTGATTGGTTTCGTAGATGATTCCAATCATAAGTTATTACCAAATCTGGTATATGGCGATCAAGCCACATTCCACTAAGATGCTTTGTGAATCTGTTCTCAATCTTTAAATTGTAAGTTGTTTAGCACCAGTATCACCATAGCAGGCTCAAACTCTTTTAGCTAGTTTCAGCTTTTCTAAGCATACTAGAGCAACTTAAATAACATTGCAATGGTTGTTTTTTAAAGCAAAGTTCTTCACCAGTAAGCTTCTGGGCTCACTGTTACAAAAACAGATTCAATTTTGATTTGTCGTTCTCATTGATGGCTAATTCTCTGACTGTAAATCGTAGAATGCCAGTATTTCTTCTCAATCTTTCTTCGGATTATTAATCGATGCATAATACTCTCAGAAAAACTTATCAAGAAAACATCAATGCCTTTATTAGCTGCATATCAGATCTCTGCTAGCTAGAGCTGGATCAGCTCAGCCTTAATTTTTAGTTGCATCCCTTTTTAGAGTGAAACCAGCACATTAGCTGTTTTATGTATCCAATAGAGCGTTGGTTCTGCGTATCCAAAAATATCTTTTCCATTGCATTCCAAAAACCAAGATCAGATCCACTAGCAAACCTGGGATATAAAGTTAAGGCACGACGCTTACAAAAGCATCGAGAAAGTTTGCCACAGTCAGCTTCTGACTCTAGATAACCATCTCCGACAGCAACGAGCTCTTTACGAGATCCATGTTAAATGACGCCAATAATAAAGCAGCAATCAAAGTGGATTCCACCTCTTGACTGATAGTACTGTCTATGCCATCGATCAAGAAATAAATATAGAATATCCTGCTTATATCACGCAGGACAAGCATTGTCTATGCTCTTCAAGCCATTTCTGTTTTAGTCTGCTAATGCTAATGTAAATAGATTATTTACTTTTTAAGCTAGTGGCCAACAAAGCTTTATGAAAATCAGCGATAGATAGGCCTAAGTAGCTACAGCCACATGGTAGCAACTATTTGAAGCTTTTTTATACGATTAAGATAAAGAAGTAAGCTAGAGCTATAAGATGTTGAAGCATATTCCGTTACCTCTGCTACGATTCTTATGACATTAGGCGGTTTAATCTTAACATTGCCAATACCCATTCTGTATAGTTCGCTGTTTCAAATAACTATTATGGGCGACGGTCTAGAATGCATGGAATGCCTGTTAATAAGGCGGCGTTCATGATTGTGTGCTGCTCACAGCATGCCTTCAAACTCAGGAGTCAACAGCGATCGATTATCAATTGCCTGGCATAATTACGTATAAGTTCATGCAGTGGATCATAAATGCTGAACAGCACCTTGTCAACATGCGTATCCATGCCATTGTAAGTAATGGTTATTTGCCATAGCTAACCATACAGACTTGTATATGTGATGTTAAGATTAAAGTTCCTAATCAGAGATTGCAGCGGTAATGAAATATGATTCAACAGCTCATAGCCACAGTCTTCATTATCTAAAGCTTCACAAAAAACTTCAAAAAGTTGCGACCATGCCTTGGCTGTATCTGCGCCTGCAAGGCATAATATTCAGCTGTGATTTTTATGAAGTTTAGAGATGCGTTTCTCAGTGAAAAAGCAGATGGGCTCTCTAAGAAAACACCATTAGCAAACTAAAACAGGAATAGGTTGAATAACATATGCATGTGAGCTATATGATTTAAGAAATATGCGCTACATTTATTTCTTAGCCCATGACATAGACAGTTCTATCAAGTAAGATGATCGACTTTGCCTGCCGTGATCAGTATAGATGTCACTGGGTATGGACATAAAGAGCTCGTTGCACTCGAAGATGGTTATCAAGAATTAAAATTGAACTGAATCTAACTTCTCAATGGCCTGTAAGCGCCTGTCTTAACACCATATCTTCCAGGCTTGTTATTTAAAAACGCTTCTATTTGTTTTGGAATGTAATTGCAAAGATATTTCCGGACACGCATCAGCAACGATATGTTGGGTACAGAGACAGCTAATGTGCTGGCTTCAACTTAACAAAGGCATGCACAAGCGAAAGTTAAAGCTGAGCTGATGGAGCTCTATGGCTAGCAAATAGCTGTGATGTCGTTAATAAAGCCATTGATGTTTTGTTGGGAAAGTTTTTAGCAAAGCATTCTAAAGTCATAAAAAATCTAAAGAAAGATTAAGAAAAATTGATGTCATTCAATGACTTCCTGTAAGCGAGCACTATAAATCGTCAATAAGAAATACGAATTCAATTAAATCGGCTTTCTTTTGCAATAATAAGGCTACGAAAGCGAGGATGATTTGCAAAGAACTGTGATTCGAGAAAAAATCATTTCAATGCTATTTAAAATGCTCTAGTCTGCTCAGAAAAGCCGGATCTAGCTAAAGAGATAACCTGGCTACCATTTTGCTAATAAACAATATCCAATTTAAGGATAGAACAGTGATTCACAAAACATTAGAGCGAATGACATTGATGATCGTTATACACTAGATTTACTAATAACTTATAAATCTATTCATTAAATAGATAAGCCTTAAATTTTTGTGCTGTTTAATGAATAAAACGCTTCAAAGTTTTAAATTGCATTAATTTCATAAAAAATAGTAGCATAAAGCTACAAGGATAATAAGTAATGGGATTAAAAATATAGCCCCTACAAGAAAAGGGGGACTCTTTTTTATTTCATATATGTATGGTGTGGAAAGGTGCGTAGGCCCACCGACCTTGCAGTATCTATCTCAAGAAAAAAGCGTTAATAGCCTATTGTTATTGCTTCACGTGATGCTTTTTGATAGATGTATCGCACTTCAGCTTCAGAACAAATAGACAATATAAATAAAAGTTGATGCCATCAATTTTATAACATTTAATTTTTATTAAACATAAAATGTTGTTATGTGATTGGTAGCAGCCAGGTTTTCATTTCCATCAACTACATATTGATCTGTCTCTTTAGGAGCTCTACTTATAAGATATTCAATCACAACCTTTTAGCCTAAGAAAATCTTTTCTAAAAAGCTCCAATCATTTGATCAAATTAATAGAGGTCAAGATTAAAAATATCAATATCACTGTTTTTGACTTCAGCGCAAACTAATACTAACATTCCTATTTTTTCACTTTAGCAAAATCTGAATAAATATTTGCTATCTTTGATACTCCATATCTAGAGTTAGTCGTTGTATTTTTTGGATAAGGTTTAGAGGAAGTAAATACTACTCACTGCTGATTAATTATTCTCTTACTATTTTTAAGTTAGTATTATCCGTGAAGTAATAGGTTATTAGTGGTGTAAATAGATCCTCATGAGTGGTAGCACAAAGGCCCACTTTCTCGATAAGATTTTGCTTGATCAATATTAATAATTGGAGGTGTCAAGTTTTGCATAACAATAGCGGCTTGACCAAAAATAGGTTAGTATAACAGTGGCACAACAAGTTTTGTTGTATCATGATCTCTAAAATAAAAATGCCAGTCGTCCTGTTGGTGTGGCGAAAAAATTTTATAGTTATCGTGATTTTTAGTCATGAAATCGACTCAATCTTAATGGAGATAATAGAAAAGATCAGTTGTAAACTGGAGATAATAAAAAAGATCAGTTGTAAACAAGTTAACTAGAATTAATAAAGTAATAGACAATCTATATAGCAGATTAATCTGCTATCTAAATTATAAAATTAATAACAAACTATAAGTTAATATTATTTGGCTCCTCCAACTGGATTCGAACCAGTGACATACGGATTAACAGTCCGCCGTTCTACCAACTGAACTATGGAGGAACTTTAGAGAGCTAAAAATTAGCTTGCATACTAACGATGTCCTGAGCAACTGTCAATGTTAAAAATATAATTTTTCTGTTTGTTTATACTGTAATCACATTGCATTAAAAATAAACTATTTATCTAAAAAATATTATTTTTATTAATTATAAATTTATATATATAAATATATAGCATAAAATGCCATTTTTCTTTTTTTTATTTGATAAGACATTTTAGCTCGGTTTTAATTACATTATTGATAGTTTGTTCAGTAAGTATTTTATTAATATTAATAGTAGAGTCTAAGACTTATTTATTTTTAGTGATAAACGTGAGTTATTAGTAAATCTGGCGTATAGCTGTTAGAACTACACTAGTCTCTCTGATAACTTCGTATATCTGTTCTCCATCCTTAAATTGGATGTTATTTACTACCAAGATGATCAAGTAACTAAAATTCCATTCTTAGTCTGTGGTCCCGGTTTTCTGAGCAAAAAGTAGTAGTTTAAATATCATTTAAAGAATTGTTTTTCTCGAATCACAGTTTTTCGTGCATTATCTTACATTCCTCCACTAGTTTTAATGTCATAAAAACTAATTTAATTTGATTTTTTTACTTCTTATTTTATTCTACAATAAGATGACAGGAAGGCATAAAGAATGACAGCAGTTATTCTCGATCTTTCTCCATATACTTCATCGCTACAGTATACTTTGTTGAGAACCTTGCAAACAAAACATCAATGGCTTTATTACAGGCATCGCGGTTTTATTGTTATCCAGACCTTCCTAACCTCAACCTTAAGTTTTGATTCTATGCTTTTCTAGACTGAAGCCAGTACATTACATGTTTTATATACCTAACAGCATTCTGCTGCATGTTTCCTAGAATATCTTTACAATTGTATTTTAAAAAACCAATGTCTGCATTGCCTGTACTCTTCAAGCTATTACTGTTTTAAGTCTGCTGATTGGTTACTTAGAGATAGCCTGAGCTTTTTCATCGAGAATAGATCCACAAAGCTTCATAAAAATTATCGCTTGTATATGCATTCGCGCAGGTATACAACAATGGTAGCAACTCTTCGATGCTTTTTGCATGCTTCAGATAAAGCAGTAGTAAGAAGCTGTTGAAGAATATTATGTTGCAGATTTAATTCATAAACATTAGGCACTTTAATCTCAACTTCTACCTATAGAAGTTTATATAGTTCAATGTAGCAAATAACTCTTACGTATAACAGCATAACGCACGTGTCCACAAGGCTGCGTTCAGCATATCACTGACGCATGGCTTCTGCCTTAGTCTCAATGGCAGTGACTATCGGAGCTGCCTAACACCATTACGGATAAGTTTACGCAAGAGATAAGAGGTAATATTTTACTTTATGGATACCTATATACATTAGAGAAGACTTTTTTACGGCATATCATCCTTATATTATTGAAATTATTTATAAAATTAAGAAGTGGGATAAACAACCATATCCTAAACCATATACACTAGGAATGACTATAACTCAAATTAATTTTGATTTTTTATTAATTTGTTGTATTAACAAAAAATCTTATTGAAAAATTTATTTTTTTTAACAAAAAGCATAAAACTATTGATATTATTAAGTACTCGTGCGTTAATAAGTTAAAGTCTAATAAACAGATCTATTTTATTTACGACATTTAACTTAATGTGTTATGAGTAGCGTTATCCTTGATAGCCTTTCTACCGTTTCTTGCTGAGTGCTTCCATGAATTAAATAGTGATGTAGGCTTTTGTATACCTGCCGAAATCGGCAATGTTTATTTGTTATATAGGAAAAGGCACATGTCTGACAAAATGAAGGGTCAAGTGAAGTGGTTTAACGAATCTAAAGGCTTTGGTTTCATCACTCCTTCTGATGGTAGCAAAGATGTATTCGTTCACTTCTCTGCCATTCAAGGAAATGGATTTAAAACCCTGGCTGAAGGGCAGAATGTAGAATTTACCATTGAAGATGGTTCGAAAGGCCCAGCTGCAGCGAATGTAACTACTCTTTAAGATTAGTTAAATAAGTGGATTTCTTGAAGCCTGTCGTGTGAAAGCGGTAGGCTTCTTTATTTTTTGCAATAAAATTTTTGGCATAAACAATAAAAATCAATGATTACGTTTTAGCAAAAACAGATACTGAGCAGATTGATGATGGAAGGCATTATTTGATTAATAGTGCATATTAATGAAGGAATAATATATTTAATTAAATTATCTAAATATCTAACTGTTATTTAGTTTTTTAATAAAAGCATGGAAGGTACATGTTTTTATTTAATGCTAAAAAAAGATGAATAATTACAAATTAATATCTTAACAACTTAATAATTTATTTATTTCTTCACTGAATATTTTAGTGATAGTTAAAACATAAAGTTATTGCTAAATCTAATATCTTGGAAGTCACGCTTCGCTCTGATTATTCATGAATCTGTTCTCCATCATTAAATTAGATGTTGTTTACCTGCTTAGTTATAAGCAGTTATAATCCCCTTAACCCGGGTTTAGTTTTTCTGACCAAGATGGTAGTATCTTATAAATACCATTGAAATGGTTCTTTTTTCTTAAACTATAGTTCTTCGCACATAGACTTCTAGTACCATCACTGTTGCAAAAGTCAATTTAATCTGGATTTGTTGTTATTATTGACCTTCACAGCGCCCTGACGAAAAGTTGTAGAATACCAGAAGTTTTTCTCGATCTTTCTCCAAGTTTTTCATCGCTGGCAAATAATTCGCTAAAAACCTTACCAACAAAATATCAATGGCATTATTATCAGCATCACTGCTCTACTTGTTAGCCAAAACTTCCATCGGAGCCTCAGCCTTAACTTTAGCTTGTATACCTTTGAGGAGTGATGGAGCCTCACGGCATATTAATTGTTTGTGTACCAAACAAGGTTATTGCAACATATTCAGGAATATCTTTGTTATTTTATTTTAAAAATTAATAATATGGTTTTCTATAGCAAACCTGAGAGATACACTTAGCTTAAGCTAACTTTCTTGCAAGCCATTTAGAAGTTGTGCTAAGTTTACTTTTAACTCTCGATAACCATTTTCGCGCACAACTAGCTCCTTAAGTCAATGCTCAATTACGCCAATAATGACCAATAGGAAAAGGCGATCATCTTCCATGGAACTGTCTATGCCATCGGGTCAGAAATAAACGTAGCGTATATCATCGCTTAAATTACATATGCAGCATTATCAATGCTCTTCAAAGCATTGCTGTTTCAGTCTTCTGATGATACTGGTATAGAGAGTATGTACTTTTTCACCGAAAAGCAAGTCCACCAGAGCTTTATGAAAATTACCGATGGATATGCACCTCGCCGATACAGCCATGTTAGCAACTTTTTGGAGCTTTTACAGGCATTAAATAAGGCTATAGCAACAAGCTGTTAAGCATATTTCGTTTCTGATATGATCCACTGATTTTAAGGACTTTAATCTATCCCACGCACTCACCAATATCAATTTGCATAATCAGCTGTGATAACAACCGTTACTGATAACTGCACGTAGGCTACCAGTAGATAAGGTAGATGCGTTTAGCATCTTATTTTAGCATGAATTAAAGCTCAGTTTAAACAGCGCTGACTATATCAGCTGCCTATCTCCATTACGGAGATCAGTTCATGCAAGTGGATCAAAAATCAAATCTGGTTTCGTTGATATCTGTAAAGTAGATTTTTATGGCGAATTATTTCCCTAGTGTTGAAATTATCCAAAAAATTAATCATAAAGGATAGCCAACATCTCCGAAACTACACATACTTAAACTAAACATAATTCGCATTACATTTTAATAAGATCCAAAAAACGTCGGCTTTCAGCGATGCATGCCATCAATTAATGCGTCATTGATATCAAAAGTTGACTAAAATCTCGCAAGCATTTCTGGCATTCACTGAA
Source organism: Arsenophonus sp. (assembly GCA_046530935.1). GTDB lineage: Bacteria > Pseudomonadota > Gammaproteobacteria > Enterobacterales > Enterobacteriaceae > Arsenophonus. The sequence continues at coordinate 718 of JBHEQW010000070.1, read as the reverse complement.
TCAACATACTAAATAATCACTTGTTCAACAATAGCTTGATATTGTTCTTGGCAATATAGCCACGAATAAACTTATATGCCGCTTTCTCCTTGTGAATAATTTTCCAATACCACTAATCGGCAAAATTGGTTTGTAAATAATAACAATATTTTTTAATGCAGTGCTCTATCTAAGCTATTTAATACCGCATTGATTTGGCAAGCGCAGACTTGTTCAGTTTTGCCAGTGCAATTTTTTCATCAGATTTGTCAATACAAAGTACCTGCGTTAATCATTGTAATTTTAACATTGCAAATTTCTAGGCGATAAATTCATCGCTTTCTTGATGATAAGTCCTACGTTTATAATGAATAATAATATATTTTTACCAATATATTTTAGCATTTTTGCTATGAAGTGTATTACGTCAAAAGCGCTGCATAACAAAAGCGCTGCATAAATTGATGTCAACATCTTATTATCCAAGAATACTATCTTGATCTTGAGTGCTATCTTGGTACCAGTATAAAGCTTGTTTTGCTTATACCAGATATAAGTACTGCTGGCACAATTGCAACATCATAAGCCAGCAAAACTATTTAATTTGTCACACAAATTTCCAATTAGTTTTTCAAACATTTTTGTAGTAGCATTGAGTTTCTAGCCAACACACACAACATGACTAATGTATGCATAATTTTTATTCTAAGTAAAATTTATTATTAATAAATAAATAAAA
>JBHEQW010000069.1:0-29239 GCA_046530935.1 Arsenophonus sp. | reverse complement strand
AGTTCTTCTCGATCTTTTTCTAGCTTCTTCATCGCTTCATGGATGCTTCGCTGAAAACTTTTTTAACAAAACATTAAGGGCGGTATTAGCGGTATCACAGCTTTTCTACTAGGCAGTTAGCAGGAACCACTAGCCATCTTACAATCACACAACTTAATCTTAATTTTTAGTTCCATGCCTTTGAGAGACTGAGAAGCCAGAAGATTAGTTGTTTTGCTTACCAAACAGCATTAGTGCTGCGTTACATACTAATCTTAAGTGCTTTAATTTCAACATCGCATATACTCATTTCTATGGTTAGCTCTAGCTAATAATCACTATAGATTAGAGTATATACGCAAGCCCATCAACAAGCTGGCAATTCATAGCATGTTATTCGAGGCAATAGGTTCAAACTTATTCCTCACAATGGCGGTGGAATCAGATGCCTGCACAGCATTAATGATAAGTTGATGCAATGGATCACAAGTAATATCTAGTTTTGTGTCTACATGTAAATGTGAACTTTTCATGGTGGACCACAATATCTCTATATTATTAAAATTATTCACAAAATAATTTATAAGAATACTAAACCATAGCATTTCCAAAATCATATACACCAGAAATAAACATAACTATATAAGTTTATAAAAAAACTAAAATATAACTATAGTTATATAACTTAGATATACAACTAGCATTGATGAAATCAATTAGATATTTTTAATAATAAATTAAAAATTATAAATAAAATTAAAAAATATTTTAATTAGTATTTGAAAATTAATAAAAATATTTAATTTATAATTAAAAATTAATTTCGAAAACAAATAATAAAAAAATAACTACTAATTTAACGTTTGCTAGGTATCTATTTAATTAAACTAAATCACAGATGAAAATTGACGTTGACACATTTTGTTGCGCAAATAAGTATCAAAATACATACATATATTACGGATTAACAATCGACCTTTATGGGTGTAATTTATAGCTTTCTTTAGCTAACAATCGCTAGTCCATCTATTATCATTGGTTGTAATAACTGCAAATCTGCAAAAAAATAATCTTTAAAATTAATTTTTTAACAATACTTCAATCTAAACATAATATAAATGATAATTGCAGATTAAAGTTTTGATAACATCACGCCGAATACAATCATCTTGTATCAAAGATAAACCTTTCAATAATGGAAATTTGTGATTTTTAATGGCCTAATAGTAATCACCTAAATCCTTTTGATTTTGCGCATAATGATCAGCGAATATACTAATTACTGACACACAAAGCCCAATCAAATCACAGTTCTTATGGCTGGTATAACCCTAAAAATTACGATGTAAGACGCCATTACGTTGTGCAATAGCGAGTTCGTCATTAGGTTTAGCAAAATGCTCCATACCAATAAATTAGTAACCATTTTGCGTCAAGGTAAAAATTGTTTTCTATAAATAGCCAATTTTTGTTCTGCTATCTGTAAATCTTGCAGCTTTATTTTACGTTGAGCTGCAAATAAATTAGGTAAATGGGCATAATTAAACACACTTAAACGATCAGGAGAAAGTTCTACTACTCGCTGTAAAGTAAAAGAAAAAGTTTTACTGTCTGTTTAGGTAAAACATAAATCAAATCAATATTAATGGAATTAAATCCAATATCTATAGCACGTTGAATTGAATCAAAGCGAAAATACAATCTTCATTCTGCTGACGGTTAACTAAATACTATACCTGTTTATTAAAATCTTGTACTCCTATACTAAGTCGATTAAACCCATTGCATCGCAAGTAATCAATAACATCTAATTCTATTTCTCGCGAATCAATTTCAATTGATATTTGAGCATCAGCGCTAAAATAAAAGTGTGATTTTATCATCACAAATAGTTGATTAATCTGGAATTTATTTAAATAGGTTAGTGCCAAACCTCCACAATTCATTTAAGCAACAGTTCGATTAGTAAATAATTTCGCTTGTTTTATTATCTCTTTTGATAAAATATGTAGATAATTATCTACTTTATATTTATGGCGAGTCACCAACTTATTACAGCCATAGAAATAACACTGCTTATGACAAAACGGAATGCGTACATAAAGAAAGAGTGGCCTATTAGGATAGCGACTGACGGCAATGGGAAAATCCCTATAATTATAATGATAATGATGGTTAAATTATAACACAGTTATATAACATATTTGCCTTTGGCAAACATGTTATATTTTTGACTAATAGAATAGTTAAAAATAATGCTCTGCTAGGACATATTTTTATCCTTTAATAATCTCCACCTACTATTTTATAGATAAAACTCACATTACTGTATTTGTTTTACTATTTTAACTGAAGAAATTATCTTAAAATGATCTAAATATGCTATAATAATTTAGTTAACCAAACTATTTAAAATGAATAATGTTAATAATCAAAGATTATTATTGATAAGTTACTTATATTAATTAAGTATAGATATACTAATTTTATTAGGCAATAACAACACCCAGAGTTATTAGTAAATCTATGGTGTATGACTGTGGATCCTACGTTGTTCTACCATGGTGCTTCATGAATCTGTTCTCTATACTTAAATATAACTTTGTTTACTAGCAGGGTAAAATAACTTAAACACTCTTAGTCAAACTCAGTTCATCTCAGCAAACTACATCAGCTTAGATAACATTAAAAAATTGTTTTTATCAAGCCAGACACTTCTTCTTCGCGCGTAAACTGTCAACTTCATGACTTCAGTGTTGAAAAAGCAGATTCAATCGTATTTGTTGTTCTTATTAAGGCCTATTGTCCTAACAGGAAGTGGTAAAATAGCAACAGTTCTTATCGATCTTTCTCTAGCTTCTTCATAGCTGAATGAATACCTTAGCTGAAAACATTCAACTAAAACATCAAGGACGTTATTAGCAGCATCATGGCTCTCTGCTATATAGATCTCAAATGCAGCTCATCAGTCTTAATTTTCAGTTTGATGCCTTTCTAGAATGAAACAAGCATATTAACTGTCTTATCTATCAAAACAAAGAATTGGTGGTGCTGCGTATTCTGGGAATATCTTTTCGCCATTGTATTCCAAAAAGAAATGGCACAGTCCACCGCCAAAGTAGATAACACTGTAAGATATGGTTAAGCAGTTACGTGTTCTTATGGTATTGATAAGTTTTGTCAAGTTCGCCTTCTAATTCTTGATAAGCATCTTCAATCGCAACTACCTCCTTACGTCCATGCTAAGCGATGCTAATAATGAGAAGTAAGCAAAGGCGATTATCTTGCCTGACAGGTATTATATATGGCATCGGGCAAGGAATAAATGTAGCGCATATCACTTAAATCCAGCAAAGCACCATTGCCTATGCTCTTCAACCCATTGCTGTTTCAGTCTGCTGATAGTACTGTAGAAAGAGGAATGTGCTTTTTTATAGAAAGCTTCCACAAGAACTTCATAAAAATTACAGATGTAGATGCTTCTCTTGTGCATCCGCATACTAGAAATCCTTTTAAGTTTTTTGCAAGCTTCAAGATAATGCGGCTAGCAACTAGTTGTTTAAGAATATTCTCCGTTGATTATGTGATCCATAATTTTAGGAATTTTAAATCACAATATCCTCACATAGCAGTCTGTATGTTTCGTTGTGCTAAATATGCGTTACGAACGACTGCATGAGCTTCAAACTCAGCCTCAACTTCTGTATCTCTATAAGCTGTTCCTGACAATCTTACATATTAGTTCATGGAATGGATCACGGCTAATATCTGATTTCTCGGATACATGACCTATAGGTAGATTTTTCATCTCATATATCTTTATATTATTAAATTATTTATAAAATAAGAATGATATATCACCATCTCTGAAATCTTATGCACCAGAAATGAACATAAGTCTCACATGCATTTTTATGATTAAAAATCATGGGATAAATAATGCTTATTATTATTTAATAAGCCGCATAATATTATACAGTTTGCCATCACCTTCATGGTCATCAAACTCAATGCCAACTATTTTTAATAAAACATCAATACGGTCCAATTTACTATTAAAATAACTCATTTCATTTTTATCAATTTTTACCTTTTCTTCAAGATAAGTTAATAAGATAACCAGAGGCTCATTATTTTTTAATATACAAAATTTTTCTTCTGGTGAAGATATTGATTATTCTATCTTGCTTGTTGGTATTTAAGGCTTTTTTTTGTTTAAAATCAACAAATAGTTGAATTGGTTCTCCTTATTACAAATTCGAAGATCTTTTTTCATTAATGGATGATTGCTATTTTGTGCGTTATTTTTTCTTGATAACAATTACCTGCGTTCTATGTTGTCATGCTTTTTTGTTTTTTTCTTCGCGATTAATTAAATTTAGTGATTCACGATTTTTGTTTTATTTTCTGCTTTATTCTTGATGCTTAGTAAATTTGATTTGCTGTTATAAGTGAAGTGAAGACCAAAAATAATCTATTTTTTCTAAAAGAAGATAGAATCAGTTTATGTGTCTATTATAAATAGAAAATTAATTTGAGTATTTATTCTTTGACCTAATGTACTAATTTTAGAGACATTAATCTTAGGTTTTGTTTGATAACTATAGTTTTTTACTTTATGCATTTTTTATGCTAACAATTGCGTTACCTGTTTGGCAAGCTGAGCATTGATTGATAAAAAGTAGCTACTTTACAAGTATCATCTAGAATAGCGAACTTCAGTTTTTTTAGTTTTTTTATGAGCGGACTCTCCAGCGCTTAATACACCTCTTTGATAATCCTGTACTTCGTTTAGGATTCGACAAGAACACATAGTAACTCACTATCTTAACGTTACTACACAATGAATATGCCTAATATTGCGCTAGATGTATTTCACGCCATGATGCTAGGCCACTTTCGTCTTTTTAGCAAAGTGCAATTTCTAGTAAGATCAGCAATCTGCCTTCAGGTAACTCTGCCATTCCTTTTCTAGTGCAGATATGCGACAAAGATACTACAAGGAAAACACTAATGAGATTTATTAGGTAATTGCTATGAGAAGGCAGCAGTTAAATGATATGGCTTCAGAAGATTTCTTTGACCGATCTTTTTTTTAAGGAACAGCTATCCCACACACACATCATATTTAATATCCAGAATGCAACAGGTAACTGAGACATAAATATAAAGATATTGATTTAGTTGTCGACAATAAGTGTGCAAGGCACAAAAATGCCAATTTCGATACTATGGTTGCATGCAAACTTCAGCATAATGCGGATGGCTTTTGTCTGTCGCGGAGCGAAAAAGCTATGAATATGAGCTAGTTATTGTCAAAAAAAGCCAAAAAAGATGTGGCATAGTTGAAAGTAATGTGTTACCAGTTGTATTAGATAAAATATGAACCTACCCTGCTAACCACTGCTCGGTAACTTTGACTCCGCATGAATTGCAGGCTTTTAACTTATAGCTTTGGCAGAAAAAATAGCAATGGAAACAAACATTCAGGAGAGGCACAGACAGGATAGGCATAGAAGTATCGATGGATAAAAACTCAGTAGCATAGCATAAACTTGCCACTAGCAAGTATGCCATGCGCTCTATGGATATGGATGGCCCACAAGTTAATACTTTCACAGTATTTTTCAAGAAAATTGTTCCAGCCCTCCTAATCAATTGTAAAAAGCAGTTTCGTTGGGTTGTGTGGTGGTAATATATCTGTATAAATTTACCATCCAGGTATCTTGTCAGAGAAATAGAAATCATCATACTTTCTGTATTAATCGAGTTCTATCTGCCTAGTTATCTGTGTGGTTGTCTCATGTGATGAAATAGACTGAAATTATTCCACAATTCCATATATGTGATGAATTCATAGGCAAGCATACTTTCAGTCATTGATCTATCAATGCAGTTGTATCCAGCGTCATCGGATTATTATCATATATTGGTTGCTTAAAATCCAATCTAATCATGACTAGAGGCGGATAATATTTTTGCATGTCGAAAAAATTTTGAACACGAGTCAAAACGCATTGCTTTATGGCCTGTTTTGGGGCGTCATGAAAAATTCAATCGATCTGTCATCATTAATTTCTGGGAAAAGACCACAAAACCATTTGGATAAATATATAGTTGTGTAACACGTGAAGTCACGTGTTGTCTTCCTTATTTATCCTATTTCTGTCTATCTAGCAGGTTTATTACAAGCCATCTGAATTTAATTCCTAAAAATCAACATATCTCAAAGTACAACACAGTACTCAGGTTATGAACATCCCAAGAGGCATAGTAGCTCTGAACACCAGCATCCATAGCATAACTACCATTCTAAATCTGAATAAAACCCACATCTATTGGCATTGATCTATTATAGCCACGAAAAGATAACGTCATTAAGTTTCATTTAGCATTTGTGGAAGATATTTCATCTTTACGTAAAAAAGAGAACTATGCTCATAACTTTTAAACGCTTTATCTTTCACATTTCGGTATTAACACACCTATCTAATTTTATGCAAATTCCAAACTTCGCGCCTCATAAATAGCAATCAAGGCAAGATCGAGATATAAAAAATATGGTTCAAAAATTTGCTCATAACTTCCAACAAACACAACCAAAGATTGTGAAAATATTTTTCAAGAAAATAACTACGGCTTCTATTCCCATTAGTTAGCTAAATAGAGCGATAGCGTATGCTGGAAATAAATAAGGAAACATGGCTATGATCATCAAGATCATCTCGTTTTTACAATTTAGTAATAGCAGGTTAGGATTTGCTATAATGCTTAATAAATCTAGATATAGGTTCTTTGTTGGCCACTATAAAGAACAAATCTGATTTTATGTGTTTTGTTAGTTGTCTAACGATTGGAATCTCATCATCATGAGATTTTATCCTCAACTATATCTCAATAGCACCTATTGCCATGAATAGGTTGGTTGTACGACCTGGATCTATATAATAATTCTGTAGTAAAAATCTATAATTAAGAAGCCTAATCTAGTTAAGAACTATAATTTATAATTATTACTATATAAATATATACAGTTTAATCAGTTATTGAACAAACCTCTTTAAAAATATCAATTAACTCTAGATATTTTTTTACTTAAAAAAATTTAACGTCCATGAAGCGGTAACCATAATTGCAATCTTAGGCCTCTTAAGGGGCTATCAGAAGCTTTTACCCATCCTTTATGATGAAAAACAGCAGTTTCGACAATAGCTAACCCTAAACCTGTACCACCAGATTGTCTATCTCTTGCTTCATCAGTTCGATAAAATGGACGAAAGATTTTTTCTCGATCTTCCTTTGATACTCCTGGCCCATCATCATCTACAGTGATCAAAATACCTTGATTTTCTTCTTTAAATGCAACTTCAATACGATTATTGGAATAACATAAAGCATTTCGAACAATATTTTCTAGTGCGCTACCTAATGCAGGAGGGTTACAATAAATCGCCCAAGCACCAGGAGAAGCCGTAACATTCAGCATTTTATTCATTTGTTCAGCTTCAAAAGTGGCATTATTCAAAATATCATTCCAAAGATCAGTAACTTTAATATTTTGTCTTAATATTTCATTCTTATGTTGGCTATGAGACAACACCAACAAATCATTAATCATTCCATCAAGACGCAACGTTTCAGTTTCAATACGTTCTAATTCTTTACTCTCCCCATGTCTACGGCGTAATAATGCTGTTGCTAATTGAAGCCGTGTTAACGGAGTGCGTAACTCATGGGAAATATCAGAAATCATTCGTTTTTGCGCGCTAACCATACCTTCTAACGCACTAATCATCTGATTAAAGCTATTTCCTGCCGCCAAAAATTCCTGAGGCCCAGATTCTAACTCAGGGTGTTGACGTAAATTGCCATTAGCAACATCATCTGCTGCCATTTTCAATTTTCTGGCAGGTTTTGCTAAGCTCCATGCTAACCATAACAACAAAGGCGCACTAATTAACATAGTTGTAATTAACAATAAAAAAGGCCTATCAAAAAGTAAACTAATAAAATTGGACTGTGGACTACTGGCTGGACGAACTAAATAAAGTTGATAATGATCTTCCCCATCACGTATTGAAAATGGGCCTAAGATTTCAATCCTGCCATATTTTTTCTTTTTTGGATGATCTGTGTTATCTGATTGGCCAATAAAATTACGAATTATTTGCATTTCATTTGGCATGGCGCCAATAACCCTCCCTTCACTGGTTACCATGATAAGATGCTGATCTGGAGGAGCCCACTTTTGAATTGCATTAGAAAGCCGGCGCCACCACATAAGATCATTAATTGGGTCGCCAGCTAACTCAGCTTCTATGTGCTGTTCTAACATAACACCTTGACGGTACTCGCTCTCTAAGATCGATGTAATTTGCCTTGAATCAAGTTTAGGTAGCATCAACACCAACATCAATACTAAAGCCAGCGTAAACCAAAAAATAGCAAATATCCTAGCTGTCAAACTATTTATCATGTTACTGAAACCATTAAATATCCTCTTCCGCGTAGTGTCTTAAACCATGGAAATCCATCTATTCGTTCAGGTAACTTACGGCGCAAATTTGAAATATGCATATCAATAGCACGATCAAATTGTGTTAAACGTTTTCCTAAAACTTCTTCGCTAAGATATTCGCGAGAAACAACCTGACCAAGATGTTGTGATAATAAATAAAGTAAAGTGAATTCTGTTCCAGTAAGGTCAAGAACCTTGCCATTAAAACTAGCTTCTTGTCGTCCTGGATTTAACTGTAAACCATCTACCTGACAAATTGACGGATTAAGATTGTCCTGACTTTGCTCACTCCAGTTAGAACGCCTTAGCAATGCTCGTATACGTGCAACTAATTCACGATCATTAAATGGTTTAGGTAAATAATCATCTGCGCCTAATTCCAAACCAAGAACGCGATCTAAATCGCTACCGCGAGCAGTTAACATAATCACAGGAATTTGATATTGTCGTCGGATCTCTTTTAATGTATCAATACCATTTTTTTGTGGCATCATAATATCAAGTAACAATAGGTCAATTGTTGAATCGAGAAGCATTAATGCTTGTTCGCCATCATATGCGATGATCACACTAAAGCCATCCATTTCAAGTAATTCTTTTAACAGCGAAGTCAGTTCGCGGTCATCATCAACAAGTAAGATTTTATGCATTAGTCATATCCTCCAGGAGCAAAAATACGACAAGAATCTCTGTGATGCCATGACTTTACGTTCTTTTACACGCTCTGACGCTAATTTTCAAGCACATATATATTATGTATAATATAATTATTTTTATCTAAAAAAGGTTGGAGTAAATTATTAATGTATCACTGGGCAATGATAACTTTTACATCATCGCTATTTATTCTTGTCTCAACAACTCCTTTAGCCGAAGCGACTGTTGCTAGTATAGCAACATTTCAATCAGCTGAAAAAATGCAGGCTGTTAAATATGATAGCCATATTTCTAAGCGTAATATAACAAGAGATATGCTATGTAATCCCTATGATATATTTATCCCCTTAATAAGGGGTATTACATTAAGCGAAAGCCAACGCCAGCAAATGCGTGATCTAATGGCTTCACAACGACAACAAAGCTTTAAAAATAAAGTTTTTCAACCAGAACGTAAAATTTTGCATAATTTGATGACAGAAGATATTTTTGATGTTGCCGCTTTTCGCGCAACAGCAGAAAAATTAGCTCATGATATTATTGAGCAACAAATTAAGATGGCGCGCATATATAACCAATTTTATAAGCTATTAACACGCGAGCAAAAAATGATACTAGAGAAACAACATCAAAAACAACTATCCCAAGCAATATATTGAGTCTTTCATAACAAGCCTAGTTATTTAGTCTAGAATTCTTATATATAAAACCCTAGTCGAACAATTAGCAATGACCTATTCATGGTAAAATGGCTACTGAACTGATGGATATAGTTGAAAGCAAAATATCATGATGATTATGCTACATCGTCAGGCAACTACAACACGTAAAATCAGCACTGCTATTCAGGCCAACAAAGAGTTCGTATCTACTTAGCCTAAGCCATTATGGCATATGTCTTATTTTTGCCATTTAGGAATGTCAAAAACGAGATGATGTTGATTATTTCGCCTATATTGGAAAGGTTATTAGTAAAAATCTTTATCTGTATAAAGAATTTTAGTTACAGAGTTGTTATAAAAAATCAAAGAGTCATATAGATCAAAGAGACTCTTTATTTACTCACTGCCAACATAAAGCTTCATCTTATTTAGTTGGCTCGACGATAATCTATCAAATGATGTTGATCCATGTATTGAAACAACTTATTTTACTTCATCATGACAATATTCTCACAATGAATATTATTATTCGCTAGGCCGATTCATTAGGGTTACAGGAATATCGTTACAAAATCTACGATTGCAGGAAACCATTTAATAATCTTAGTGGAAGTGTCTTCTGACAAAAACATACCAAGGATAAATAATTTAGTTTTATCTACTATGTATCTTAAATATCTTGACTATACAGGAGAGCGAACAATAATCCATTAATTTAAAAAAAGTATTTAGATGGCTTCACTGATTCACTTGCTTCAGCAGTGACACCTAACATAAATTCACTAAATAGCATTTAAAGTTAAGAAAATCTTTTTTCTGAATCCTTTAAAGGTAAGGATTCTATCCTTAGATAGAAAGATAGAAAATGCAAAAAAGGATTAGATAAAAGAAAAAAACGAATCGCTCTCTTAATCTCCCAAGATCGAGATGGTCATGTGAGAAATAAGATTTTTGTAGATTTAATGCAGAAGAGTGGATTACTATTGTTTTGACATGATCTCAATAAAAAGCTCATTCTTTACTCGGATGGAACTAAATGCTACGCAACCTTTGTCAACTAGTATGAAATTACTCACTAGCACATAATAAGGCTTGATACTGAGAGAGTTATTGATAAAATCTTCCAGATTTAAACTGTGAACAATTATATTAGCCGATTAAAAGTATGCTGAGTAAATTCCATTGTGTAGAGTAGTTTTATTTAGTGAACTATCTGTGCTGAACAATATTGTTTGAATCTATAATAATAAAATACAGAGTTGTCTACATATTGCTCAGCGAGCAAAGCAACAAACTTTGCCAACATGATCTGTTGATCACAGTCATATTCCAAATCATTTACCTACGAGTCTTGTCGTCCGCTCAGGAAGCCGTAGTCGTTTTTCTGTGGGAAATGTTTTTCATACCGCATATCTAGGTATGCGGGCAAGTCTGACGCGAATTCCTAAACTACGTAGTATCTCGATCTGGACTAAATCACTATTTACGCAGGCACGGAGTGAGAAATTACATAAAATTAAGAAGTAGGAGAGAAATCAACTAAGCATAAGCATAAAGAGTTTAAAATCTACGAAATTGCTTATTCATTAGCATAGATGTGAAATGTCTTTCATAAATACTAAACAAAACTTCACAACATTATCTTTTTATAGAGTATAAATCTCTTACGCTTAATGAGTTTTTATCTGTTTTCATAAGACTTAAAATCACTGCTAATGCTCCAATGCTTCTTATGTAATCTTAACTGCGCATCTCCAATGTTTATCCATATGGCACTTATAGACAAGTGCAAAAAAATTTATAGACCGTCTTTTTAGACTGTAAAAATATTCAGCCATCTGAAAAGAATTAAGCATACTTCTTAAGTATGTGGTTTCAGAAATTATAGCATATCCTACCAATTTATTTCATGAATGATTTCAATAATATTAATTTATATGCCATGAAAAAATCTACACTACAAGTATCTATAAAATCAGATATTACCTCTGATCTATTCTATGAACTCATCCGCAATATTGCCAATCAGCTCATAACAACCGCGTTGAATCTGAGCTCAAAGACATTCTGCAACAACATTTTGAAAAATACCGACATTGTCGACATGCGTCATGTGATCGTCCTTAACGCTTATTTCCAAATAGCGAACTTATATAGATATTGGCAACGTTGAGATTAAAGTGCCTAAGGTCAAAGTATCATGTCGGCAACAGAATATTCTTCAACAACTAATTTCATCATACCTTATTTTAAGCGTGCAAAAATCGGCGAAGAGTTGTTACCATAACTGTACATACGAGCCATATCTCAACTGCTTATTTTAAGAAAGTTTATAGGTATTTTCTCAGTTAGAAAACGCATGCTATTTTTCTGGTAGTACCAGCAACAGACTAAAACACTAATGAGTAAAGAGCACAGATAATGGTACCTGCAACTTCAGCATTTAAAAAATAGGTGCTACGTTTATTTCTTAACTGATAGCATAATACGATCCAGTCATGCAAGATGATATCGCCTTTCTTGCTGGTATTATCGGTATCACTGAGCATCGACGTAAGAAGGCGGGTATCCTTAAAGATGCTTATTAATAGTTAGAAGCGAATTTAGCCGAACTTATCAATAACCTGTGAGCATATGGCTTAAACGTATTTTTTAGGATTGTTACTGGAGGCTGGGCCTTTGATTTTTGGATGCAATAAACAAAGATATTCCTGGAGATACATGACTAAGACTGTTAAGCACAAAAAATAGCTAATCTACTAGCATTCACATTTCAAAGGAATACAACCAAAAATTTTATTGATAACCTTTTCAGTTGCAATATCCTGCAACGATGAAAAGGTAGAGAAAGATCAAGAAGAACTACTGGCATTCTACGACTTTCTGTAAGTATACTTAGAAGTGTCAATAAGAAGGACAATCCAATTGAATCGGCTTTTGCGATAATGAGAGGCTATGAAGCCAACACGCGAAGAACTGTATTTCAAGAAAAACAATCGTTTCAATGCTATTTGAGCTTGCTTTTGGTTTCTCGTTTGCTCAAAAAAAATGGAATCTGCTAAATGAGATTTTCTTGCTGTGAGCATTGGTGATAAACAACATCAAATTTAAGAATGGATAACAGATTTAATAAGCATCAGAGTGGAACGTAACCACTTACCAGCCATACTCGCTCCCAGATTTACTAATAACTTCAATGACAGATAATTTAGTAAATAAAACAACCATACACCATGGAATCTATTCAGCATGCTTTTAATCAGCTGATATAACTGTTATGGGATGGAAGACTCTTTATCGATGATCAGATCAAGAAAACAGATAATACACTTTGCATAAAACTCTTCAATAAATCTTATCGCTCATATGAGATGTTGATCTCTGGCAATATAGATTGAGAGATTCGTTCTTCCATTTAAAGGATTTAAGGAAAAATATTTTATTGATTTCAAGAATATAACTTTATAATCTATATAACTCTTTTATTTTCCATTGCAAACTGCTATAGTAAAAATCCTTCATGCAGTATAAGAATTTATAGCAAAACAATCTTCGCTAATAATATAACCTAAACTAAACAGGTTTAAACCATCAAAACTGTTCTGCAAAAAACAACAGCCAGTTTTTGATGATATTTGATTGATTATTTTTTAACACTCTCAGAGAGAATGTGTCCTAATTTGCTGGCTTTTGCCTTAAGGTAGTCACTATTTTTTGGATTACGGCCAACAATGAGAGGAACTCGTTCTACAACATTTATTCCGGCTTCTTTCATAATTTCTAGTTTTTTAGGATTATTGGTTAATAACCTTACTTCATTTATCACCAGCAATTTGTACATGTCAGCACAGATAGTGAAATCACGTTCATCAGGTTTAAAACCAAGTTTTAAATTAGCTTCAACAGTATCTAGACCCTGATCTTGTAAAGCATAGGCGCGGATTTTATTTAATAAACCAATATTGCGTCCTTCTTGACGATGGTAAAGAAGGACTCCTCGACCTTCATGTGCAATTTGTTTAAGCGCTGCTTCTAGTTGAAAACCACAATCACAACGCAAACTAAATAAGGCATCGCCGGTCAGACATTCTGAGTGAATACGGGAAAGAACCGGTTTTGCATCAGTAATATCACCATAAATAAGTGCTATATGATTATTCCCGTTAACAATTTCTTCAAAACCAACAAGTAGAAATTCACCAAAAGAAGTAGGTAATTTAGCTTTAGATATTGGTTTTATCTGCATGATATTATACATAATCGTGACATCCAGGAAGATAGTGTTGTTTTTAATAATTCAGGTTTAACTTTGAATCGATTCTTTCATAGACCGCAATAGAATTTTGCTACCTAAACTGATTGGCAGTAATTTCTGATTGTACACCAAAATATATTGATGCAGAGTGATTTCAAGTTATTGACTAGAATTGAAATGATGGCTTTACAGCCCATCTCATTATTTGTCAATTAAATTCCATCTATCATACCATTCGTTTAATGCCACATTAGCGAGCTAAAAATCAGTGGTTTCTATACTAAACTTTCTACACAAACAGTCAAATTCATGTTTTTTGGTAGGCGAATATTTTCACAAACCAAAAAAGTGGTCTATAAATTCTTTGCCATTCTCTTTGTAAGTATCTGATGGATAGGTATTGGATATGCTTGATTAAGATCATATAAAAACTGTCCAGCATTGCACTAGATCTTAGCCTTATAAAAATGGATAAAAACCCATTCATGGATGCGATCATATATCCCCTACTAAAAGATAATGTTGTTAAGTTTCATTTTGGATTTTAGGAAGATATTTCATATATACCTATAGATAACTAGGTTCTTAGATTTTAAACGCTTTATGCCTCGGGCTTTTAATTTTCTTTTGCCTTATTTCACAAAAATCATCTACTCTGTGCTTGTGTAAACAGCGATCTAGGGCAGATTGAGATACAACTTGGTTCAAAAATTTTTTTATAACTGCCAGTAGATTATCGATATGGAGAAAAAAAATTTTGCAGTAAAAACGACTATAGCTTTCTTGGTTGGAAACAGACTAGTTGGTAAACAATGTATAATATGGCCATGGTCATCAATATCATCTTGTTTTTTTCTTTGGCAACTGTAAAAGTTCGAATATGCCATAAAGATTAGCCAAAGTATATGTAAGGTCTTTTTGATTTCCTGAAGAGCAGTACTTATTTTAGGTGTATAGTTGCCTGATGATTGAGATTCATGATTATGATATTTTGCCATTAATTATATCCATAACTAGCAATCTTGGCATGAATAGGACTGTGCTATGATGGTTTATATAATTATTCTTGACAAAATGCATATAATGAATGAAGCTCTAGATTTAGAATTAAGGAAACTGTGTTAAAAAATAGTTAAATATAGTTATCAAAATTATTTTTACCTTTATATTTTACTGAGGTAGTAGATATTATCAATAGATAACATCTATAGGTCATATTACTACAATATAATTGTTAAAAAATTAACTATTTTAACTACTATAAGCATATTTTATCTGTCCATTTAAATTGAGCTTTTATGATTTAGCTGCATGGTTTAATATAAATAATCTGAACTTTTATTCATTTATTGAAAAAAAATACCCAGTAACACTAGCATTTCATCAAATATGATCTAGCTATGCTTATTTCTGGTGTATGGTGTTTCGTGAGAACCTAGTGAATCTTGCTGATTTATTTTATAAATGATTTCAAAATCATAGATATGATATGCCATAAAAAGTTTACCCTATTGGTATTGTAGTTTCCTATAAACTAAATATTACATGTAATCCTTTCCTGAACAATTTATTCGTAATGGTGCTATGTATTTGATAGCTACAGACATTGAAGCTAAAGTCAATGGCCGTGCTTCTTACAACATTCTGAATGCTGCCTTGTCAACCTACAGCCATTCTGTGTCGTCTATAATGGTTATTTGCAACATCGAACTATATAAACTGAGTGCTATAAATAATGTTTAGATTAAAATAATTTAATATCAACTGGATCGCACAGATAATGGAATATGCATTCAACATCTTGCTACTGTCTTAACTGAAGCGTGCAAAAAGCCTCGAAGAGTTCCTACCATAGATCTAACTTAACCTGCCAGAGTCCATATCTTCTGCTGTAAACTTCAGAAAGTCATGGCCATTGAGACGATTTTTATGGAAAAAGCGCATAGGCTCTCTAAGCACCATTAGTAGACTGGAAAAACAATGTGTTGAAGACCGCAAGTGAAATGTTATGCCTGTGTTAATTTAAGCGATATGCATTAGATTTATTTATTGGTTGATGGTATATAGAGACTCATCTCATGTAAGATGAGTGCCTTTACATGCTCATCATTACCGGCATCACTGAGCATTAACTTAAGGATCTCATTGGAGTTGAAGATGCTTATCTGGCCTCAGAAATGAACTTGAGTGAACTTCTAGATACCATTGCAAGAGCAGCGCCTCTAGCTTAATTGTATTTCCAATGGTTTGCTCCTATTGGAGCTGATGCTATTATATTTGGTAATGTAATGGGAAAGATATTCCCGGATATAGGTAGCTTCAATTCTATTGAAGTAGGTGGCACAAAAAATAGATAGTGGCTGGCACACAAAACATATAATGTCCTGAATGTGCTATCTTCACTTTCTATAATATGTGTAAGTAAAAGCCAAGCCTAAGCTTGCTACCTACAAGGAGATTTTGAGTAGCAGAAAGTTGTGATGTCGCTAATAATGATATTGATGTTTTTTTGATAAGATTTTTAGTGAAATATCTTGATGTAGACATAAAGAAAAGTTGAATAAATAGCGAGAAGAACTACTTGTTGTGGCATTCCTACGATTTTTAGTCAGGATCAAACCAGGCATCAATAAGAACGACAAATCTGATTGAATCAGTTTTTGCGATAGCGTGAAGCTACAGGGAACCTTAGGCCTGTAGAACTATGGTTATAGAAAAACAAACCATTTCAATGTTATTTAAGCTGTTACAGTCTGCTAAGAAAAAGCTGGAAATTAGTAAAATGGTGGAATTTAATAGGCTTAACATTGGTAGTAAACAACATCCAATTTAAGATGGAGAATAGACGAAGCATCATAGTAGAATATAATAAGACTAACTGCTATAAATCATATTTATTAATAAACTTAATGTGATAAATATAACAAAGAATTTTTTATGCAAATATTTTACACAATTAACATGATACAGAAGAATTTTTCTGATAACTCATTTTGTTATTTGCTATTTAAATCCTCATTTAAATAAAATGATTCATGTTGCTGCTATAATTCACTTTCTTTGATTGGGTTCAGATGCCAAGTTAACCTAAGAAAATGGTTATTAACTGCTTTTCTATCATTAAGTAACAATAGGGAAAATGTGAAATATTTTTTTATTTTATTACTTCTTGTAGCCATTTTTATCGTTTCTGTAACACTTGGCTCAAGCAATAATCAGATAGTAACATTTAATTATTTGATTGCTAAAGGTGACTACCCAATATCGATATTACTAGCAGCTATTTTTACGATTGGATTTCTGCTAGGTTGCCTGATTTGCGTGGTATTTTACGCCAAGGCATTAATTTTGTTATCAAATGCAAGACGTAAAATTAAAGGCTTAGAAAGTAAATTAGCTGAATTAACTCAAAGTGAACATGATGCTGAAATGGGAGTTCTTACAAATAAAAAAAGGTAATTTTTATGTTAGAGCTGGTATTTCTGTTATTGCCTATTGCCGCTGTCTATGGTTGGTATATGGGACGCAGAAGTGCTCAACAAGATAAAAAACAAAAGGCTGATCGTTTATCCCGTGAGTATCTAGCTGGTGTTAATTTCTTGCTATTTAATCAACAAGATAAAGCCGTTGATCTGTTTTTAGATATGTTAAAAGAAGATACATCGGCATTTGAGGCTCATCTAACATTAGGCAATCTTTTCCGCTCAAGAGGTGAAATTGAGCGAGCTATTCGTATTCATCAATTGTTATTTGAAAGTAATTCTTTATTATTTGAGCAGAAACTACTAGCTGCACAGCAGCTAGGGCGAGATTATTTAGCTGCTGGGGTTTATGATCGGGCGCGAAATATTTTTTTGCAGTTAGTTGATGAGGAAGATTTTCGTTTTAGTGCGTTACAATCTTTACTTACTATTTATCAAGCTATTAGCGATTGGCATAAAGCAATCGATGTTGCTGAAAAATTAGTGAAAATGGGTAATCCTAAACTTAAAGAGGAAATAGCCCATTTTTATTGCGAATTAGCACTATTGAAACTGAATAGTGATGATCATGATGGTGCATTTATTTTACTGAACAAAGCAGCTCAATCAGATAAAAATGCTAGCCGAGTTTCTATTATGAAAGGGCATATTCATATCGCCCGAGCTGAATATAAGAAAGCCATTTTAGTACTTAAGCAAGTTTTTGACCAAGATAGAGATTTAGTTAGTGAGACTTTAGCTATGCTTTATGAATGTTATCATCATTTAGCTAGTTGGAATGGTTGGGAAGATTATATCCAGCAATGTCTTGCTGGCAATTGTGGAGCAACTGCTCAGCTTTATTTGGCTGAAATAATTGAAAAAAGAAAAGGGCCAGAAAAAGCACAAATGTTTATTAAACAACAACTTGAGCGTCATCCAACGATGCGTTTGTTTCATAAACTTATCGATTATCATTTGGCAGATGTAAAAGAAAGTAGATCAAAAGAGAGTCTAAATTTACTGTATAATATGGTTGCCGAGCAAATCATCTCTAAACCTGATTATTGTTGCCGTAAATGTGGTTTTACAACACATTCTTTATATTGGTATTGTCCATCATGCCGCTCTTGGGATACCATTAAACCAATAAAAGGCCTTTATGGTAAGTGACAACGTAACTGATATTGGATTCATTAAATTTAAAACTGTTAAAAATGGATAGATGCCGTGGCTTGCTGCTTTCCAAAATACGTGGAATAAATTTCCTGTCTCTGCTAATTTCTGCGTTCTTATTCTATAATAAGAACAAGATCTGCCTAAGACATTATATTTTTTCGACAATATCAGCTAGACAAAAGATTGTTGTCTAAAATCAGGTATCAGAATGTTTATTTTATTTAGCTAGTAAATTATCTAAACTTTAGATGAGTTATTAATAACTCCAGTCTATAGTTCAATCCACGCAGTTTTACTATGATATTTTGTAAATCCATTCTCCATCCTTAAATTGCATGCTGTTTGCCACCAGGAACATGCAGATCAAATCCTTCTTACTCTAAGCTGGTTCTATCTTTTCTTAGCAGACTGCAGTTGTTAAATAGCATTGAAAGTGCTGTTTTTCTCTAGTTATAATTCTTGCATGTCACCTTCCGTAGCTTCATTTTTGCAAAAACTTATTCAATAAGATTTGTCATTCTTATTTACGCTAAGTGCTATAACGCCGGTAGAAATCGTATAATGCTAGCAGTTCTTATCGATCTTTCTAAAGCTTCTTTTCCACTTTAGGAAGGCTGCTTTACTGAAAGGTTTTCTAAAAAAAACATCAAAAGATTGATTAGCAGAGCATCGCAACTCTCTGCAAGGCAAATCTCCTGAATTTCAAGCTTAACTTTTGCCTGCATACCTTTTGGAGTGAAGCTAGATCATTAGCTGTTTTTTCGTGCTCAACAGTGTTGCTGCTGCGTAGTTAAGGAATATTTTTAGCATTCCATTCCAAAAAATAAGAGAACTTCAGTCTACCGTAGCAAGCCTGTAAGATACGGTCAAACCAGCTTCTGGTAGAATAAGCCATTGAAAAGTTTAATCAAGTTCGCTTTTAATTCTCAATAATCATCTTCAACAGTAACAAACTCATTACCTGCATGCTCCAGTCATGCTGATAATAACCAAGCAGGTAAAAGCGATCTCATCTTGTTTGACATGGAGTTTATATACCATCGGCCAAAAAATAAACGTAGATCCTATGTCTTAAATTACGCAGGTACACTATTGCCTGTGCTCTTCAAGCTATTAATGTTTAAATATGATGACGGTATTGCAGAGAGATCGTGTGTTTTTTACTAAGAAAGCGTCTCCCAAGAACTTTGTAAAAATCACTACTAGATATGCCTCTACATCGTATGGCAGATCTAGCATACTAGCAACTCTTCAAGATTAAAATAAACTTGTAGCAATGAGTCGTAAAGCATATTTCGTTGCCGTTGGCGAGATTCGCTTTGACATTAGGCTCTTTAATCTCAAGATTGCCAATAGCAGTTTGTATGCTTTGCTGTGACAAATAACCATTAGTGACAACGGGAAAAAAGTTTGTTGATATATTATGGGGATTGCTGCTCATCGATAAAGTGCTGTTCATGATGTCTTATGTTATCACAGCAAAACTTTTTGAGTTAATTCTGAATGGCGCTAACTATCAAGCTGTTGCTTAGTATTATTGTAGATAAATTTATGCAAGTAGATCACAAGTGATATCTATCTGGTTTTACGAATATCTGTAATGTAAATTTTACATGGCATATTAGATCTATATTGTTTAGATCATCCATGAAATAATTCGGCAGGATACTCTCCACCATCTCTGAAATTCCATATATTAGAAGCAGGTATAACTCATTTACATAACAATCACCAAAATTTCAAGTTTTTTTTGGATTTCAAATTTCATGATATGTCAAAATACGGTGGTGCAAGTTGTTCAGGTAGCGATGAAAACTGATTGTTTGGATGATTGATGTATATACGAATAGATGAAAGCGGCAAAATAATGATGGCAGTTAAAGAAGATGCATTAGTTGAACTTTGTAAAGATGCCACACTGTTGATTGCTATTACTGTATTAAGCTGTATGAAAGAAGTTGATTTAGATCAGATTGCTATTGAATAAATTCATAAGCTGATCGCGCCCTTTACTTATACTGCTGATCCAGTGTTAACTCTGACTAAGATTAATCTGTTAATTGGAATTAGATGGATAAAATTACTGATTAGTGTTTAATTTATTCAATAAAAAGTGGAAGAGTAGTTAAAGTAGAAAAATCATCTCTAATTAAAGTCAATGTGGGATTATTCATATAATACCTAAAAGTTCATGTATGAAAAGGCAAGGATGTTTATGTTATTACTAGGTTAGATCTGAATAAAAATAAATTAGTAATGCCATTACTATAAAATTAAGGAAAAATTAACTCTTGTCACAATATGTGCAATCAAACAAGGCAATATTGATGTTCATGACTATAAAACTGTGAGGTAATCAAACAATTATTAGAATTTAATGTAATTAACGTTGTTAAGCTAGGCAGCAGAGTATTAATTCCATCTATAAATAAATCTAGATAATTAACTAACTTATTATAATTTGTTGAGTGTGATTGTTTTTAGCAATTTTTTAACCAATTATACTACCAATAGCACCACATTTACTGCACTAATATTATAACAGGTTGTAATAGATAATAAGAGATGAGAAAAATAATAGGTTTGATATAAGTAATATATATTTTTTTGAACTTATTATGATTTTATCTCTTTGATATAATTAATTAAATTCAAAATTAATCAAAATAGCGACTTTTTTAATCAAAGTTTTGAACGTAGTTCAGTAGGCTACGTGAGAATGGTATCTATGCTGCTTCATTGATATTTATGATCTAAGTACTGTTTTATACTCTTCGATATGGTTATGGTTGCTAACATAGCAAAATTGTTTCTTTTCTCGTAGAGAAATATGTAATCACATCTATATTTCAATTCTTGTGGGTTTAAACAATCTTCTTCACTAAAGAAGGACTTTGGTATGTGTATCTCAGATAATTCTGCAAATAATGACCCTAGAGCACTGAATCTATATCTATTCAGTGCAATCATTTTAATTGCCTGATATAATTATTTATATTTTGAATTTGGAAATCCTTAGAAATAACTCAATCATTGTTCAAGATTATTATGCAATGGAAACTAATTTCGCATTTGCTTGCAAATGTTTCCTGACATTTATCTCTATCCGCTGGATAGCCAGAGCAAAGGATGGATTCTTTATTAATTATCAGCTTAAAAAAACAGCTAATATACTTTGTATTAAACTCTCCAAGAACCTCATTGCTTACATGAGACTCATATCAATCTCTGGCTATTAAGATCGCGCAATAATTCATTCTTTGCTTTGGTCTCTTTTTCTATACTGCTTTCTAGCTTTTCTGTGTTTGATATAAGGCTTCCATTTAAAGGCTTCATGGCAAAAATATTTCATCGATTTCAACAATACGACTTAGTGCATTTATGTTAGGTGTTGCTGTTCAAGTAAGTAGGAAGCAGTGACGTTATCTAAACGATGTTTTCAAATTAATTCCTGTTTAGTTTTCTGATTCCAGTAAAATCAAGCCATTCATAGCTAACTAAAGCATTTATCCTTGTTATGTAGTTTCTTCAGCCAAATAGTTACAATAAAATTATTAAATGTTTTCTTACAATTGCAGAATTTTACAACGATATTTCTGTAACAGAGCTAATAAATCTCATCACAAGATAACATATTGTCAGTGTGACAATATGGGTAGTATGAAAGTAGAATAATTTGCTTTAATGCATTAATTGATATCATCCGACAGATTATCGCCGAGCAAAGTAATAAATTGCATCTTTATCTTGGCATTGAGTGAGGAAAGAATATCTTTGATCTATATGCATGTTTGCTTTTTCATGCTAACCTCCTCACTAGCAAAAATATTTAATATGTTATAAGGGATTTCTACAAAACACAACATTTGCTAACATAGTCTAATATTTTTATTAATTCATCCAAATGGCTAGAAATAAATTTTCTAGAAAGCTAAAGCATGTGTAAATCAGGAAGACAATATGAAATTTTACATGTTACATCGCATGTTTATCCGAAGCTCTTTATGACCAATCCAAAAATTAATGATAACAAACTGACTAAATTTTTTATGATATCCAAAAATAGCATACATAATGTATCAGACTTTTGTCTCCAATTTTTTTAACATGTAGTGTTATTACACCTATCTAATCACAATTATCAGATATTTTAAGCGCAAAAGTTCATGGTAAATTGATGATGCTGGATACAGCTGTATCAATGGTGGCAGACTAAAAGTCTGCTTGCTGATGAATTAATTTCTTATAGAGAACTAGCGATAATTCCTGTCTTATTCTCTTTATTTAGACAAACACAAAAATAAGACTAGATAGACACCTTTGCGAATGTGGATATGATGATAATTTTTATTTCTCTGGTAATGTATATTTAGATTGTATATTTACCTAGAGGTGGGAATCATATTCCAAACTGAACTGATTTTCAGAATTGATGATGTCTGAAATAAATTTCTTGAAAAACACGCTAAAAGTATCAATTCCTGGACTCGTCTATATCTGTTTAGGAAATCCTTATCTGTTACACTTGTGCCATTGGATGTTTGGTGTTATTGCTGCGTCTCTCCTGAATATTTCAATACTTGTTTTTTCTGTAAAAGTTCTAAGTCAAAAAAGCCTGTAGTTACAGGCGGCTTTAAAGATACTAAGCAATGATTTACAGAAGTTGGTTCATATTTTGCCTGACTGCAGCTGGCACCACATTACTTTTACTACCACCATCTTCTCTTTAGATTTTTTTTAATAATGACTCTATGCTATTCAACGATCTGTTTTACACTAGCATCCGCGCTATGATCTGTAGTTAGCACGTGCAAACAGGATATCAAAATTAGTATTTTCTAGGCTTGCACACTTATGCTTGACAACTTAATTAATATCCATGTGTTAATATCTCCATCATCTATAGCTGTCTAGAGATTAAAAATAATGTATTGTGTAGATGATCTTAAAAAAAATAGAAGTCGAAAAAATCTGATGAGGCGCTGTCATCAAGCTGCATGGCTGCTGCTCTATGTCACAATTATGACCTGATAAATCTAAATATCACTTCATTGCTATTTGGCATATCCACTCCAGGAAGCAAGAGTGGTACAGTATTACATCAAGGAAGACTTGTGACGTTACTAAAAGTTCACTTTGCTAAAAAGACGAAAGGAAGCGAGTGGCATTGGCTTAGAGTTAAAATGGCTTTGGCGTTAGATTAAACTCACCCAGATTTCTATCTGCATTAAAACCAAGGCATTAGACAATGGGTAGTAAGTTATATGTCATTACTATGGCAACTGGAATAAGCAGTGCTGAGTTAAACCATGATGCAGGAAATATGATCAGGCGCTATATTAGCTATATTCTGTGAGGCATTTTAAGATAGTGCGTTATTATGGTTTCTTGTCAAATCGAAAACGAGGTACACTATTATCGAAAGTTTATAATTTGCTTGAGATAGCAGGTTGCAAAAAAAAACCGAAAAAATTGTGGTTGGCCGAACTTCTGATAAAAGAATTGCTGCAAACAGATCAGATCTATAGAAATGTATTCTATGTGACGAAAGACTATTTTTTTATTGACGTTCGTCTTACTAAACAAGCAATGAATTTCTTATCAGAAAGAATGTATAAAAATAAAAAACCAATAGTTACTAACCCAAATCTATAATTAATGTCTATAAAATTAGTGCATTAGCTCAAAGAATACACACTACTATGAAATTTTAATTTCCAATAGATATAAATAAATTAATGTTATCCCATTTTAGCAAAAAGGTAGAGCTTTTTTTACTTGAAGTGCGATTTAATTTTCTAACCATCAAGCTAAACGTAATAGTTAAAAGAATAGAATCGCTATTCTGTACAGAATAGTCTGTTATCAGCAAATCATTTCTGAAATCTTATTAGACTCTAGAAGTTACTCAATAATATTAAGGTATGGGATTCCATTCGAATCTATTCAAGATGAACATTAATCACATAGTTAAGTTTATAAACAATAATTCTTTTAATAATTATAGTATCTGCTTCTTGATTACAGTATCTTTCTTTCCGTAAGAAATAAATAAAAGGTGCTGGAATGAAGGTATTAGCGCCATTATCTGTTAAGCAGATACGAAATCCACCGATGCCTTGCCTCGCATAATGTTGATTATTTCAGCTATTAAACAATGTATTAGTTTTAGTAAAAGGTTTTAAAAAACAGTAATATAACCAGCAATCGCAGCTATCTAGCTTTATCCAAATAACTAACTTTATCCAAATAATTAGTGCGCTTGCGATCAGTAATTTTTGTCATCAAAGCTTGATATAGTTTTATGATGCTATCTTGTTCATTCTTTATTATAGTTATTATAGTTTTTAAAAACGCTGATTTAACTATATCGCTATTCTTACAGATGGACTGTGTCTCAAAGTTGGATATACATTAAAGTTCTAAACTATAGTTGGCGTGGTGGTACACACTTGGTGTGGTTTTAATTTCAGTAAAAGCTTAAAAATAGAGTATCCCAGTATCTGAAAATTGAGTGGTTGGCCATTTAATAAACTCAGTAAGAAAAAATTCTTCAAGCTTTAATAAAATTTTAACATTTTGGTTAATATTATTTAATTGCAAAATAGCAATAAATTTGTTAGTTTTGATTGGATTAAAAGCTATTATGAACATTAAAAATACTAGTTGCTAATTTATCTTTTAAAATTTTTTTGCATAAAGATTGAATGCAATTATATCTTCTTCAAAGATATAATTGGCAATTTGCTTTCGCTAGTTTTTTTTAATAAAAGAACTAATAAAATTAGTATTTTTATCAACTATGATATAAATTGATAGTTGGGATACTCTTTATATTAAAAACCAATGAATGCATTGCTATGTCAATAGCAGCAGGTTTCACATATTTCTTTAAACAATAATATTTTCTGTTTGATTATTTTTTTTGAGTTGCTATTTATTTTGTTGCTCTTCGAGGCATTTAGGAAAATCATCAGATACAAATCATGTTATTTTTTTAATTATATATTCAGGTCAGTAAAAATTAAATTTTTAGCTAATTGTCCATCTTGCTTTATATAAAATTTTGAGACTAATGCATGGCTGCGCTTATTAGGACGCAGAGACCAAAAATTATCTAATAATTAAGGTAGTAACATCGAAATATTGAAGATAGGTAAGCAATTAGAATACAAGCGTTATTGAGTGACGATATTTTTAACTCACTATTTACCAGGTTACCTGAATATAATTTTTAGATCGGCAATGGCAACTAATGGCAACATAAATGCATAAATTTATTATCGTCACTATGCAATATGTAAAGAAAGCGCATTATCCATATCTTCAGTACTGGCCCTATCAATAGTAATAAACTTGAGATAACTCACTGGATTAAAATAAGTTTTTGTTATCTTCTTCTTTAAGAAGACTAAAAGTTTTTTTGCTGCTTTTAAGAATACCTTTCAACACGAGCTGTGTTTTCGGTATGTATTTGCTATTTTGCTTGCAGTCTAACTGATGGTTAGATTGAACCATACTATCTATATTTATGTAGTTAAATTAATATTTACCTATATTTTATTATAGTTTAGTGCTATTGAAGCAGAATAACAATATTTATTACATTAATAAATGGTATAAACAAGGTTTGTCTAGAAAATCCTATTTGTTAATTGTTAGGTTGTTTTTGGTATTGTTGCTTGTCGTTAAATTCACATAAATCTTCAATAATACAAGAGCCACAGCGCGGTTTTCTTGCAACACATGTATAACGACCGTGTAGTACAAACCAGTTGTGGAAATCAACTTTAAACTCAATAGGCACTATTTTGAGTAATTTTTGTTCAACCTTGATAACATTCTTACCTGGAGCAAAATTTGTGCGATTGCAAACACGAAAAACATGGGTATCAACAGCAATTGTTAGTCAACCAAAGGCTGTGTTCAATACCACATTTGCTGTTTTGTGGCCGACACCAGGTAAGGATTCCAAGGCTTCGCGATTTTCCGGCACCTCGCCGTTATATTTGTTAATTAACATCTTAGAGGTCTTAATAATATTTTCCGCTTTGGTATTAAATAAGCCAATCGTTTTGATGTAATGCTTTATTTCATCAATGCCAATGGCCAGCATTTTTTCAGCAGTATTTGCAACAGGGTAAAGCTTTGCCGTTGCTTTATTGACACTAATGTCGGTTGCTTGAGATGAAAGTAATACAGAAATAAGTAATTCAAATGCTGAATTAAAAACAAGCCCAGTTGTTGGGATTGGATTGTTGTTACGTAAGCGAGTTAGGATGTTTATCCGCTTTTGTTTATTCATATTTTATTTTTTTATTTGCTGTCAATTTTTAATAAATCGACTTTTATTGGAGAATACGTACTATTTTACAGAAGATTGCTGTAATTTGTAACTAATATATTTTTTTATTTTTTCATAGATCAAATCTTTATCAGCTAGATATCTCTAGCATCAAGTATAATCCATTGAAAGGCCAAGAGGTAATTATGGCTAATAAAAATAGAGAATTAAGATCAATAACCTTCAATACGTAATATTTTTACGTATTCTCTCAACAGCAAATCAACTATGCGTCATCAAATAATCTCTCATTATTTGAGATTTCTTGTATGGCATATTGCGCCTAAAAATACTGCTATTAGCTATCATCTATGTGCTCATCCTCATCTCCTCTCAGATGCCTAAAGCATTAACTTCAAAATTATAGAGATTTTTTTTATCAATGGAAACTTTAACTTGACAGAGATAACAATATAATTAATAACGTTTAGCGGAACAGAAATGCCTAAAGATTCATATAAATCAATTGTATAGAAGCTAATTGATCTCTGCACAGAGGCTTTGATGGAGGAGTTGGTGATGCAATAATCATTATATAGATTGGAATAGATATTTCACTTTGGTTCTAATGACGGAAAATTGATACGGCAATATTGTTGAAAAACGACACTAATGTTGTTACCAGTCCTGAATTGTTTTCCACAATTTTTGGACAATAAGTTTCTTAGTTTCATTCATGGCCTGGTTATTAATTTTTGCATGCTAGATAAGTTGATAGTTTTGTAGTATAGTTTATATAAACAAGGCAACACTCTTAATAGCATTAATAACTACTCCTAGCTGTGTAGTACTGGAACCAGAGTAGATTGATTAAAACTTCTACCATTTTTACTGCCTAATGTTGACTGTGACTATGTTATAAATCAATTTTTTGCCTAGGAATAGTTGATCTAATTTAAAATACAAATATCAAGTTTATAACTTGATCCAGATATTTTTTGATCTTCAGCGAAGAGTAAAAAATATTTAGCATTGAAATGTACTAGGACCAGTAATTTTATTACACCTAAATAACTATCAAGTTCAATACTTTCTATGATTGATAGAAAGTATTCGTTTTCCTGTTTTTCTGATAAAATAGAAATGATTAGGTAATTTTCTGCCTAAACTTCATTTTACTTATTAAGTAAGGACTATTTGAGAAAATTATTTTTATAAAACTTAGCTGCAATGATTTCATTAAATAGTTTTTGTTGTTGATTGAGTAGCTTGTTATTGATGGCACATTTGCTAATGATATAAAGCACTGCAGTTAGTCCGCTAATGGTGATCCAGCAAACCCAGTTAAAATCAAGCAGTAAATTCTCCTGATAGATTTCAAAATAATCGATTCTTTTTTACTTATGGCTATAAACCCGGAAGGCAGCTATAGTGATTAATGAGTTGTGCAGCAGCGATATTAGGCAGTATTAGGCAGTAATATAGAAAAGCTTATAGCATCAGAATAACTACTATAACCGCAAATGTTTAAGATTAATAATCCAATCATTGCACCATAATAAAACACTGCCATGCGGTGTGGTTGGCCGTCGTAATTAGATATTAGTAATAAAAAAGACGAAAAGCATGGTTGGTTGCTCTCCTAAAATAGTTCTATCATAGGAAAATCGTATTGTGAGATGGCATATGGCATTGAGTATTAATTAATAATAAATAGTAAAATATTGCGTAGCTAAAAATTTCAGCAGAGTTTGCCAGCTTATTATTTGGCGAGAAAGCATAATAATCCAACAAAACAGATAAGAAATATTAACAAATTGCAAAACTATACTAGCAAATAAACCTTATAAAATAACTTATTGAAGTATTTAGCTAACCCAGTGCATCAACAGGCCAATATTTTAAAGTTATTGACTGCTATATCTTAAGTTATATGGCATCTAGATCTAATCTAACGTTAATTTGTCTAAAGTAGTTTCTCAATCGCTATATAAGAAAAAAATACTCCTAAGCTTCTTTAAGTAAGGCATCGATCGCTATTGATTGATTAAATCTGTATTAGCGGTAACAAACTGGTTATTTTTGACATGAAATAAAATCAATAATACCACATAACCTTATGCCATGGTTAGATTAAATTGATTTTTGCCTAACCAGGCAAAGATATGCTTATCATTTAATATGATAAAAGGGATATCTAAAACTATTGCTATCCACCAGTGTGACAAAAACGAAATGCTAATG